>JAXJRB010000058.1:0-122353 GCA_036310845.1 Lachnospiraceae bacterium
AGAATATGTGCGTAAGGTTATCCTTACAGATACTGCAAAAGAGCTGTTAACAACAGATGACAATATTATTGATATTGCATTGAATTCAGGATATGAAACACATGAGGGATTTACCAGAGCTTTTAAAAAGCATTTTCATACAAGTCCGGAAGTGCTAGTCACAAGCTTTTTTCTAAAATTGTTTGTCATTGACTAAAAAACAATGCAGTGATATTATGTAAACAAATGTTTGTTTCGAATATTTTCGTAATGACGAAAAATTTTTACATGTAGGAGGAGAAGTTATTTGATATGGTTTATTTGAAACGAGTATTTTAGATTTATAGTGAGGTAGAGGAAAGTTATATGAAAGAAAATGCAAAATTTATAACGAAAGCAATGGTAGCACACTTTGTCAGTTATCTTATATGTGGATTAATATTTGCTAATTTATTTAATTATAAAGAATTATTTGAATTGGACAATGTGAAATTCTTTATGAGAGATGCCTATGGCAATTCTAGTTTGATTGGTCCATTTGTGCAGATTTTGCGTGGTGCTATTATTGGTTGTATTTTATTAATATTAAAAGATAATGTGCTGCAAAAGAAACATAGTTGGTTCTATCTATGGATTATTTTTGCAGGGTTAGGTATTATTTGTACACCGGCTGCGTCGCCGGTATCTATTGAAGGTATTGTATACTCACAATTGCCGTTAGAATTTCACTTGAAAATTGCACCGGAATTAATCGTACAAACATTATTATTTTCTGTATGGGTTACGGGAGATTTTAAGTTCAATATGCCAGAGAAACTGAAGCACCCAATCATCGTGACCATTGTTTCAGGAGTTGGATTTTCTGTAAGTGGTATTATTTTGGCATTGGTTTTAGGTGTAGATGTTATAGCAAGTGCCAGTGATCCCTTTGCATTTATAGTTATGTTTATTGCATTGGTGATTGTGTTTTTTATGACAAAATTGTATGTGAGTAAAAAGAAAGGTTGGATGGCTGTTATATATTATGCAGTCTGTTATTTAGCTTTGGCAGGCTTGCCGACAACATATAATTATTTGACAAATTCGCTTTTGAAATCTCCTCTGTCACTGATATTTAGCGGTTTGCCAGTAGTTGTAATAGGAATATATTTATATTTTCAAAGAAATAAATTATCGCAATAAGCAAGTGAAACTTTCGGCTTTGAAGCATGTAATATTATACAATTTGAACGAAATGCCATAAATTCAGGCTTTTTAAGACTTTATCGAAGAGGCTGCTAAGGCAAACAAATTCTAAATTCTAAGCTAGATAGTTCGAAAAATAGCTAAGATGAAAAATTGAATTATAAGAATTGACTCAACAGAGTTATTAAAACGAGGACTTTCTGTGCCCTGATGGGGTGTGGGATGTCCTCGTTTGTTTTGGAGCGGTGTGCGGAAGACATGTACAAGACACATGGTGGAAATGGGGTGTAGGAAAATATTGTAATTGGGAGGTGAGTGTGGTTAACTTATTAAAGTAGACAAATTATGATTTGGTTCCTGATTTTATACCTGTGTTAGGATATTTGGATGATGTGATTTTGTTACCGATGCTGGTAATATTAACAATTAAATTCATTCCAAAGGGTGTGCTTGAAAGAAATCGCAAGCAAGCTGAGGGAATGTGGGCTTGTGCATGATAGAAGGGAATGAAAGTGGCATCACTATTCTATAAATATTGATGTCTGGAACGAATTTAATACATTTATAAGTAAAGTTGGAAAGGTGAAATAATCATGGAAGAAAGAGTGAAGAAAATTGTTGATGAGTGTTTGCAGGAAACAAGTAAGAATCCAATAGATATTTTTTATAATATAGCTCAAATGGATTTTGTCAGAATACACGGACCAGAGCATCATGTGTTAGATGGAGCTGCATTTTTAACTGCGTTTTATAATGCAGGTGCTAATATTGATTTAAAGAATAGTTTGAATGAACTTATGAAGAGAGGATTACAAATGCCAGGAGCTACTTGTGGTATGTGGGGTGTCTGTGGTGCAGTTAGTTCTATGGGAGCAGCACTTTCAATCATTGATGGAACGGGTCCATTAAGTTCCGATGATTCATGGGGAAAACACATGGAATTCACATCTAAGGCATTATGTAGTTTGTCTAAAGTAGGTGGACCAAGATGTTGTAAAAGAGATGCATTTTTGACTTTTCAAAAAGCAATCGAATATGTAAATGAAAACTACAATGTGAAATTAGAAAGTAGCAGAATAGAATGTTCCTTTAGTGAAAAGAATGAGCAATGCATTAAAGAAAAATGTCCATTTTATAAGAAAGCAAGGAAAAAAGTAGCATTTATATGTGTACATAATTCATGTCGTAGCCAGATTGCAGAAGCGTTGGGAAAACACTTGGCATCTGATGTTTTTGAGTCCTATTCGGCAGGAACAGAAACAAAACTACAGATTAATCAAGATGCAGTGCGTATTATGAAAGAGTTATATGGGATTGATATGGAGCAGACGCAGTATTCAAAATTAATTACAGATATTCCAAATCCTGATGTAGCAATTTCCATGGGGTGTAATGTTGGTTGCCCTTTCATTGGTAGAGCATTTGATGATAATTGGGGATTAGAAGACCCTACTGGAAAATCAGATGATGAATTTAAAGTTATAATTAAAGAGATTGAAAATAAGATTTTACAATTAAAGAATTTTCACATGGTTCTGTGATATTATAGTGGAGGTTAGAGATATTTTGAAGTTTTAGGAGACACTTATGAATCGAAATAAAGCCCTTTCTCTTTACTTGTTGGGAACGTTCGGACAAATATGGATAATATGTATTATTGTATTTTTTATGCGCTGGATTGGAATAGCTGTTGTTCTTTCAACTAAAAAACAAGAATAAAATCATTATATTCATTTTATCAAGAAAATTGGAGGTTTTACATGGTATTATATTTTTCTGCAACTGGTAACACAGAGTTTATAGCTAAGGAGATTGCAAAAAGAATAAATGACGAATGTGTCAATATTATTGAACGAGTAAAAAATCAAGATTTTACTCCAATTCATTCTGAAAAGCCATTTGTAATCTGCGCTCCTGTTTATGTTTGTGAAATACCGCGTTTTATGATGAAATATCTTAAAAAACTACCTTTTACTGGTAGTAAAGACGTTTATTTCATTCTTACAAGCGGTGGCTATTGTGGTCCGTCTGGTATTCTTCTAAAAAAGATATTTAAAGCAAAAAAGATGGTCTGTCATGGGCACGCTGAGTTTAAGATGCCAAGAAATTATGTTGTAAGTGATGATTATCCAATGTTAGAAAAGGATGCAGTAGAAGAAAGAATTTTAGGCTCGTACAAGCGGTTAGAGCAAGTTGCAACGGATATTTTAGCTGGAAAAAAGTTGACGGCACGACATGTTTTTCTCTTTGAAACGCTTATAACGCTTCCATTTAATCCAGTTTGGTGTAAGTATAAGCTTACTGCAAAAGATTTCTATGCAGAAGATTCCTGCATAGGTTGCGGCAAATGTGAAAAACTATGTCCTCTTAACAACATAAAGCTTGTAGCTAAAAAGCCTGTCTGGAGTGAAAAATGTACACACTGTATGGCGTGTATTGGTAACTGCCCAGTTAATGCTATTCAATATGGAGATATCACCAAGAGCAAAGAACCCTATAATTTTGGTAAATATGAATACGTTGTTGAAAATATGGATGAATAAAGTATATGCAAAGCTTATGTTACATAACTTGAAAAAAGCACATCTTAGTTGGTTTTGATGTAAAGTGATGTGTGTCATAATGGTAACAGATTGCAGAATGGTTAACAGGAGGAATCAGCATATGAAACTATTAATTAAACAACGAGTTTTTTCATGGGGAGATACCTATGATATTTATGATGAAAATGGAAATGTAAAATATGTAGTAAAAGCAGAAATCTTTGCATTAGGACATCAGCTTCATGTATATGATGCAAATGGTTTTGAAATCGGTCAGATTAAGCAAAAGCTTCTGACATTTTTGCCTCGATTTGAAATAGAAATGAATGGACGTACCGTTGGAACGATTAGTAAACAATTTACCTTGTTCCGCCCTAAATACGAGATAGATTTCAACGGTTGGCGTGTAGAAGGTGATTTTCTTGGCTGGGATTATGATGTATACGAAGGGTGCAGTTCTATTATACATATTTCAAAGGAATTATTTCAATGGGGTGACACATATGTCATTAATTTCAGCAATCCACAGGACGAGTTAATGGGAATGATGCTTGTAATTGCAATTGATGCAGCCAATTGTGAAGATTCAAAATAGTGCCATTAATAAATGTGGATAACGTCCCGCTATTTAATTCCGTCGCTTTACCAGTAATGGGAGCAAAATTTATATTCCCTATGAAGAAATATTCGAAATAGTACAAGCATTCTTTTGAATGTTTTTGCGATTGACTTACACAGAACACAAGTGATATTATGTAAACGAGTTGTTATTTCGTAATATTTCGTAACAAGAGGAGGGTATATAATGATTGAGGTAAAACACATTTATAAGGATTTTGTCTCACCTAAGAAGTATCCAGGTTTAAAGGGGGCTATAAAGGGTCTTTTTTCTACGGAAAAGGTAGTGAAAAGAGCTGTAGAAGACATTTCCTTTTCCATTGAAAAGGGTGAGATAGTAGGCTACATTGGCAGTAATGGTGCAGGTAAGTCTACAACGATTAAGATGATGACAGGTATTTTGAATCCAACCAAAGGAGAGTGTTTGGTAAATGGATTAAATCCTAGCAAAAATCGAAGAAAAAATGCTAAGAATATCGGTGTTGTATTTGGTCAGCGAACACAGTTATGGTGGGATTTGCCATTAAGTGAATCTTTTACGATTTTAAAAGAGATTTATAATGTATCAGATGAAGATTATGAGAAAAGAATGGAATTCCTGAATAAAGTATTGGAATTACAGGACTTCTTTGATAAGCCGGTAAGAACGTTGTCATTAGGTCAGCGTATGAGAGCCGATTTAGGAGCGGCATTATTACATAATCCAAAAGTTTTATATCTTGATGAGCCAACAATCGGATTAGATTTGATTGTAAAAGATAATATTCGTAATGCGATAAAAGAAATTAATGAAAAATATCAGACTACGGTTATCTTAACAACACATGATATCGAAGATATTGAAGAATTATGTAGTAGAATCATTATCATTGATGAAGGTAAGAAAATTTATGATGGTTCTTTACAGAAATTAAAAGATACCTATGGAACAAAACGTAAGGTTGAGATGGAAGTAAAGCAAGCTGATAAAGTGAACAAAGCAAAGTTAGCAGGGCTATTACATATTTCAGAGAATGATTTCCAAATGGAACTTGATAAGACTAACAATGTATTATCTATCATCTTTGATAAGAGTATGTTGCAGATACCGCAAATTTTATCTGCAGTAATGGAAATGAGTGAAGTGTCTGATATTCAAATTCAAGAAACGGAATTGGCTGAGATTGTAAAAGAAATCTATAGCCATGGTGTTGCATAAGGAGGACTTTATATGAAAAAGAAGTTAAAAATATATCTCCCCTTTGCATTGAATGAATTGAAACGCCAGTTAGCGTATAAAGGAGCTTTCTATTTATTCATTTTTATTAGTCTTTTTGGAACGTTTATAAGCTATTATTTATGGATGGCGATTTATGGGAGTTCATCTAGCGGAACAATTGGAAATTTGAGTCAGCAGGAGATGATCGTGTACGTTTTTATGGTATATGTTACTTCATCTGTTGTAACGATTTCTATTTCTGATTGGGTAAGTGATGACGTTGTAAAAGGAACGGTTGCCATGAATTTAATCAAGCCTATTGATTACAGAGCAAGTCTGATATCAAGAGCGTTAGGAACTGCAACCTATCGTTTTCTTGCACCGGCTGTTTTTGTATGGATAGGAGTAGAAATATATAAAGTAACCGTTTTGAAATTACCAATGGTATCTATTCAAACAGTATTATTATTTTCACTTAGTTGTGTTTTAAGCTTTTTGATATTTGTATTGTTTGATTTTTGTTTTGGAATGATTGCGTTTTTCACTACTTATATATTTGGATTGCTTATGGCAAAGGAAGCTTTGTTAAGCTTTTTGACGGGGCAGTTAATACCAATCAGCTTATTTCCGTTAGGAGTGCAAAAGGTGTTTGATTATTTACCATTTTCTTCAATGATTTATACTCCGGTAATGATCTATTTAGGAAAATATACAGGACAAGAGCTTTTGTTTGTTCTGACAAGACAGCTTGTTTGGGTAATTCTGTTATATCTTTTCGGAAATGTTATTTGGAAAATGGTAACAAAACGTTTAGTAGTATTAGGTGGCTAATGTTTGCTTGTAAAATGGAGACGTAATTATGAGGAAAATAAAAAGATATGCAAGACTGTATCGAGTTCTCGTTACACAATTTCTGAAAACGATTATGCAGTCTAAAGTAGATTTTTTAATGGGTTTACTTGGATTTTTCCTAACACAGATTTTAGGAATTACATTTTTATATTTAGTATTTGAACAGATTCCTGATTTGCAGGGATGGAGCTTTGAACAGTTAATGTTCATTTATGGATTTGCCCAGATTCCAAGAGGTATTGATCATTTGTTTACGGACAATATCTGGCTGGTGGCTTGGCGTTTGGTAATTAATGGTGATTTTGACCGATATATGCTTCGACCAATGAATATATTTTTCCAGGTAATAGCTGAAAAATTGCAGCCGGATGCGTTGGGAGAATTATTGATTGGTAGTATATTGGTTATTATGGCTACTACCAAGGGAATTGTTATTATTGATGGATTACATATCGTGTTATTTGTAATATCAATTTTTGCAGGGGCACTTATTTATACATCTATTAAGCTGTTTTTTGCATCAATTGCATTTTGGATTAAGATAAGCGGACCATTCCTGCAGGTTGCCTACGAAATGGCTGATTTTGCAAAATATCCTACAGAAATATATACACGTTTGATTCGTTTTCTGGTTACTTGGGTGATTCCGTTTGCTTTTGTAGCATATATTCCTGCAAGCTTTTTCTTAAAGGAGACGGTATCTGCCGCAGTGATTGGAATTGAATGTGTGATTGCGATTGTATTTTGGTGCGTTGCATATGCCTTATTTAATAAGGGAACACATATATATGAAAGTGCCGGGAATTAGGAAGAATGAAAGCAAGCTCTGTATAACAACAGAAGTGTTATGCAGAGCGCTTTCTTTTTTTGAAGGCGAACGATAGCAGGGATTTCCCCTGCTATTTTGATTTATAGTAGCAGATAGGCAGAAAATACTATATAATCATTACAAACATGACATATAGTTGTCGTGTTTGTGATGATATGATACAAGCGGAGTGTGAAAAGAATGAAAATTGATAGGCTGATTGGAATATTGTCAATTTTATTACAGGAAGAAAAGACTACGGCTCCAGAACTGGCAGAACGATTTGAAGTTTCCAGAAGAACTATTAATCGGGATATAGAGGATTTGTGTAAAGCAGGAATACCAATACAAACAGCACAAGGGGCTGGTGGTGGTATTCGCATTATGGATGGTTATAGGATGGATCGAACCGTTCTTACATCAAAAGATATGCAGATGATACTTGCTGGCTTAAGAAGCTTGGACAGTGTGAGTGGAAGTAGATATTACGGTCAGCTGATGGAGAAGATTAAAGCAGGTTCTTCGGAATTTGTCAGTGGCAGAGATTCGATATTAATCGATTTATCATCATGGTATCGGGAATCATTAGCACCGAAGATTGAATTAATTCAGGATGCTATAGAGATTAGGAAAAGCATTCACTTTAGATATTATGCACCAAACGGTGATTCTGAAAGGGAAATCGAACCGTATTATTTGATTTTTAAATGGACTAGCTGGTATGTATATGGTTTTTGCTTGCTTAGAAATGATTTTCGTATGTTTAAGCTCAATCGAATGGACAATATTATCCATACCACAGTGTTTGAGAAAGAGCGTGAAGTTCCATTTCCGAATATGACAAAGGGAAAAGAGTTTCCGACGAAACATCGAATAAAAGCGATTTTTGATGCCTCATTGAAGTGGCAGCTGGTAGAAGAATTTGGAGTGAGTTCCTTTAAGGTTATGCCAGATGGAAGACTGCTCTTTGAACATGATTTTTTTGATGAAGAGTACTTGCTTTCTTGGATACTGTTCTGTCGAGATAAAGTTACGGTAATTGAACCGGAATATATTAGGAATGAAATCATTCGTATCACCTCTGATATTATAAAACGATATGAAAAATAGTAAGTTACGGAGGAGTATTATGAAAAACAAAGCATTGGTTGTGATTGATCTTCAAAACGACATTACAAAGAATTATAAGGAGATTGTGGAGACTACCAATCAGGCAATTGATTGGGCCGTTTCCAAAGATATGTATATTGTTTATATACAGCATAATAATCTGTCTGCTGGAACGAGAAATTTTAAGCCTGGGACTCATGGAGCTGAATTGGTTCCGGAATTGAAAATTGTTTCCCATTATATTTTTGTTAAGACAAAGAGCAGTGCATTAACAAGTGAAGATTTTTGTACATTTATCCATAAAAATAATATCACAGAGTTTTTTGTTGCTGGAGCAGATGCTACGGCTTGCATAAAGTCTACTTGTTACAATATGTTCAAAGCAGGTTATAACGTTCATGTTTTGTCAGATTGTATTACAAGTTATGACAAAAAGAAAATTCCCCAGATGTTGGAATATTATGCGAATAAAGGATGTAGCGTCAGTAAACTTAGTGAAGTTATGTAAGACGTGGATTCTATAATAGAAATAAGAAGCTGATGGAGGATGAAAATGATTGAATCAAGATGTGGCATTTTATGTGATGAATGCGAATATAGAGAAAAAGCAGGATGTAATGGATGTATGAACATTGAAAAGCCGTTTTGGGGTGAAAAGTGTCCTGTGAAAAGCTGTTGTGAGGAAAATGGGATTATTCATTGTGGAATGTGTAGTGAATTTCCATGTGAGTTATTGAATCAATACGCATATGATGAGAATCAAGGTGATGCTGGTAAGCGGATTGTTCAGTGCAGATGTTGGAAGAAGGAATGTGACAATGAATGTAATTGGTTAGATGCATATCTGCGGAGTCTTCCATCTGTTATAAGAGATTTTAAGGAAGAGTGGCAATGGATTCGTTATCAAGTTGGAGATAAGATGTTTGCTGCAATATGTAGAGATGCAACAGGAGAGCGAGATATTATAACAATAAAGTTAGATGTGATGGATGGAGAGTTTTTACGTCAGCAATATAAGGACATTATTCCTGGTCATTACATGAATAAAGTACATTGGAACTCAATCTATTTGGATGGAGAAGTGCCGACAGATATTATAAAAGAACTTATTGAGAAGTCTTACTATCTAGTAGTGGCGGGGTTGTCTAAGAAAAAACAGAAAGAGATTCTCGGAGAGGGAAGATAGTGAAACTTTTAGGTTGTAGCCGAGACTGAAAGCACATGATTAGCTAAATTACATGGAGGAAATTATGGCTTTTGATTTTAAGAAAGAGTATAAAGAATTTTATATGCCGAAGAATAAACCAGAAATTGTTAATATTCCGAAGGTTAACTATATTGCTGTCAGAGGTAAGGGGAATCCGAACGAAGAAGGTGGTGCATATCAACAAGCAATTAGCGTTTTATATGCAGTTTCATACACTTTGAAAATGAGTTATAAGACGGATTATAAAATCAAGGGCTTTTTTGAATATGTTGTTCCACCGCTTGAAGGTTTTTGGTGGCAAGATGATGTGAATGGCGTAGATTATACAAATAAATCTGCTTTTAACTGGATCTCGGTTATTCGCTTGCCAGACTTTGTATCGAAAGAGAATTTTAATTGGGCGGTAGAAACAGCGACGAAAAAGAAAAAACTTGATTGTTCATCAGCAGAATATCTTACGATGGATGAAGGATTATGTGTTCAAATTATGCATATGGGAGCATATGATGATGAACCGGCAACCGTTGCACTTATGGATGCTTATCTAGAGCAGAAGGGATATGTTAATGATATAAACAAGGATAGATTGCACCATGAGATTTATATGTCTGATGCAAGAAAGGTAGCTCCGGAAAAGTGGAAAACAGTCATTCGACATCCGATAAGAAAATTATAGAATTTTAAGTTTAGCATTCATTTATTTTACTACCCTTTAATGTACATATAGTTATACCATTATAACAGCACACAAGGAGAAAAGATGAATTATACGATTCGCGAACTAGAAGCTTTTTCTGTGATTGGACAAGAAATAGAACTTACCAACAGAAAAAAAGAAAATATAAAAATATGTGTGGAGTTTTGGCGTGAATTTAATAATAACCTGAAAAAAGCATATTTATCACAAGCAGGAAATTGGATTAAATATGCTTTTATGGAAAGAAGAGAAGATAAATTATTTTATTACTGTGCAATACCACGAAAAGTAGTAATTCCGGAGGGATTTATTTCAAAAGAAATTTCATCAAATAAGTGTCTGGTTGTTGAACATATAGGGGTTATGGATAGGATATATGAAACTTATAGTAAGATATATAAAGAGATATTACCAAATGCAGAATATATTCCGTTACAGGAGAATTTTCTACATTTTGAGAGATATGACACCCGCTTTCATTGGAATAGAGATAGTTCAGTGATTGAGATTTGGATACCGATTAAGTGATAGTTGTTCTTATAATACACCACTAACTTTATCTGCAAAAAAGAAAACATATGTTTTCTTTTTTGAAATTATGTGCTAGAATAATAGAATGTAAGAAATACATATTGATTGAATTAAAAAGAACTTTGAATAATTACAAATATTTTTTCTTATTTATTTAAGGTTAAAAGATAAGAGTGAAGATATAATAGGAGAGCATGTATGTACGCATATATAAAGGGTGAAATTGTAGATATATCAGAAGATAATGTGGTGTTAGAATGCAATAATATTGGCTATAATATAAAGGTTCCGTTTAGTGTGGTACAAAGACTTCCTGGCATCGGTGAAGAAGTGAAAATCTATACATATACTTCCGTGCGTGAAGATGCATTCATTTTATTTGGTTTCTTGTCCAAGGATGATTTGTGGATATTCAAGAAATTGATTACAGTAAACGGAATTGGACCAAAGGGAGCTTTGGGCATTTTGTCGGCAATGAGTGCAGATGATTTACGCTTTGCCATTATAGCAGGAGATGCAAAAGCAATTGCCAAGGCACCTGGAATTGGAGCAAAATCTGCGGAGAGAATTATTCTTGAGTTAAAGGGCAAGATTGATTTAGAACCTATGCTGACATCTCAGGAGCCTGCTGTCAGTGTAGGTAGTATGATTAACTCTGATGCAAAGAATGAAGCGATTGAGGCGATGATAGCCTTAGGTTATTCTTCCTCAGAAGCAGTTAAAGCTATCAAACAGTTAACCATTACGGATGATATGGATTCTGGTATTATCTTAAAAGATGCGTTAAAGATATTGGTGCGCGGATAGTCTTAAAATGCAGCATAATTAGTGTAGATATTATACTTGGAGGAGATTATGGCTAACAGAGTCATTGAGACAAAATTATTAGAAGAAGATAAAAAGTTAGAGGGAAGCTTGCGACCTCAAACGCTAAATGAGTACATTGGACAGCAAAAAGCTAAGGAAGTCCTTAGTATTTACATAGAAGCAGCTAAGCAACGTAACGATGCATTGGATCATGTATTGTTTTATGGTCCACCAGGACTTGGAAAAACGACACTTGCAGGTATCATTGCAAATGAGATGGGCGTGAATATCAAAGTAACAAGTGGACCTGCGATTGAAAAACCAGGTGAGATGGCAGCGATTCTGAATAATCTTCAAGAAGGAGATTTGCTGTTCATTGACGAGATTCATCGACTTAATCGCCAGGTGGAAGAGGTGCTGTATCCGGCAATGGAGGATTTTGCTATTGATATTATGATTGGTAAGGGAACGGCAGCACGTTCTGTCAGACTGGATTTGCCTAAGTTTACATTAGTAGGGGCAACAACAAGAGTTGGTATGCTCACCGCACCTTTGCGTGACCGTTTTGGCGTGATTGAACATTTGGAATTTTATTCTTTAGAAGAATTAAAGCTTATTATACAACATTCCGCTAGAATTCTTGATGTCGAGATTGATGAAAGAGGAGCAGTAGAGTTAGCTAGAAGAAGCCGTGGAACACCACGTCTTGCGAATCGTATTTTAAAGCGTGTGCGCGATTTTGCACAGGTAAAATATGATGGTAGGATTACGGAAGCAGTTGCCAATACAGCGTTGGATTTGCTGGATGTGGATAAACTTGGTCTTGATCAGACAGATAGGAATATTTTATTCACTATGATAGAAAAATTTGGTGGTGGCCCTGTTGGACTGGATACACTAGCTGCTGCCATAGGAGAAGATAGTGGAACCATTGAAGATGTTTATGAACCATATCTGATTAAAAATGGGTTGATTAGCAGAACACCGCGCGGAAGAGTTGTAACAGACCTTGCTTACCGTCATTTGGGGCTTGCAATTCCTGAGTGATTTGCTATAATATAGCTTGTATAACTTGATTTACATAACGCACGATAAATTTGGCAAAAGGGGGACATTTTATGCCTGCTAAAACAGATACAGAAGTGATAATCGGTGGTCAGGTGTTGACACTTAGCGGTCATGAAAGTGAAGAGTATTTACAAAGAGTTGCATCCTATATCAATAATAAACTGAGTGAGTACAATAAGCTTGACAGCTTCAAACGACAGAGTTCTGACAGAAGAAATGTACTGATTCAGCTAAATATTGCAGATGATTATTTTAAAGCAAAAGATCAGATTGAAGTTTTAAAACAAGATTTAAAGGCAAAAGAAAATGAACTGTATGACTTGAAGCATGAATTGATTGCAACACAGATTAAGCTTGAAAATACTTCAAAATCATTAAAAGAAACGCAGGATAAGCTTCAGGAAAATTCTAAGGAAATGGTTCGTTTAGAAACCGAATTAAAGGATTTGAGAAAGTAATAGAACCTTAAAAATATAGAATGCATAAGAAAGATAAAGGCTGTCAGGGTAGAAAATGACAGCCTTTTCTAATCATAAAGGAATGAAAAATATGATAAATAATAAGAAAAAAGTTGAATTATTAGCCCCTGCCGGAGATTTTTCCTGTTTTATGGCAGCTATGAATGCTGGAGCAGATGCTGTTTATCTTGGAGGCAGCAAGTTTGGCGCAAGAGCGTATGCAAACAATTTTACGCAGGAAGAGATTATAGAAGCGTTAAAAATAGCACATTTATTTGGAAAAAGAATCTATCTTACGGTTAATACGTTAGTAAAGGAGAAAGAACTTTCAGAGCTTGTTCCTTATATACAACCATTATATGATGCAGGACTTGACGGTGTTATCATTCAGGATTTAGGTGTATTTGAGATATTGAAGAAACATTTTCCAGGATTAGAATTGCACGCCAGTACACAGATGACGATTACCGGTATTCATGGAGCCAGATTTTTAAAGAATTTGGGAGCATGTCGAATTGTTCCCGCAAGAGAATTGTCTTTGGAAGAATTAAAAGATATCAAAAATGAGACAGGACTTGAAATAGAGACCTTTATCCATGGTGCTATGTGTTATGGTTATTCTGGTCAGTGTCTTTTGAGTTCGATTTTAGGAGGCAGAAGTGGTAATCGTGGCCGTTGTGCAGGACCATGCCGATTGCCATATAAAAATGCGAAGGGTGATACCATTTATCCGTTAAGTTTAAAAGATATGTATACATTACCGTTGATTCCAAAGCTCATAGAAGCAGGTATAGATTCCTTCAAGATAGAAGGAAGAATGAAAAGCCCGGAATATGTTGCGGGAGTAACGGCAATGTATCGTAAATATATTGATTTATATTTGGCTAATCCGGATAAACCATATAAGGTATCTGCTGCAGATGAAGCAGTGTTGCGTGGATTGTATATTCGCTCTGATACTTGTACCGGTTATTATACACAGCATAATCATAAATCAATGGTTACTTTGAAAGAGCCTGGTTACTCAGGGTGTTCGGAAGAAGTATTGCAGAATATAAGAAATCAATATCTGAATACGAAAAAGGCGTTACCAATTCAGGGTACGATACGTGTTATGCAGAATGAACCTGCACAGTTAACGCTATATTATCAGGATATTTCGGTATCTGTAACAGGTGAACAGGTAAGTGCTGCGATGAACCGACCACTTTTAGAAGAAGATATCCGCAATAAAGTATGTAAGCTTGGAGATACTTATTTTCAGATGGACAAACTAACCGTAGAAACAGATCATACTTCATTCATGCCGGTTAAGGCATTGAATGAACTTAGGCGTCAGGCGTGTCTGGCTTTAGAAGAAGCTATTTTAGCACCATTTCATAAAAGGATTGATTCGCATGAGCAACCTGTGTATAAGCCGGCAAATTCTTTATTGTCAGAAAAAGTAGAACAGTCCCGAAAGGCATTGTATGTATTGGTTTCCACTTATGGGCAATTTAAAACGGTTCTTGAAAATCTGGAAAGGGAACAAATACAAGGTATTTACGTTTCGTCTGATTTATTATTAGAGCACAATGCGGAACAAATAATACAACAAATGCAAGAATATTCTTATATAAAATATTATCTTGCGATGCCATGTATTGTAAGAAAACGTTCTTATTCGTATCTTGAAAAACTTGCAAAATATTTAAATCAGTCTCTTTTTGCAGGTGTTTTGATTCGAAATATAGAAACATTTCAATGGCTTCAGGAAATTGGTTACAGAGGTGAGTTTATAGCAGATTATTCTGTATATGCATGGAATCAAGAAACGCTGAAGTTGTATGAAACATTATTCCATCGTACAACATTACCTGTGGAATTAAATAAAAAAGAAATAAGCTCTCTTGGCAATGTAGAAGCAAATGAAATGTTGGTATATGGTAGACTTCCTCTGATGTATTCGGCTAATTGTATAAGGAAAACATTAGAACGTTGCGAAAATAGAACAGATACAAAACCAGCGGTATTTTATTTGACAGATCGTTATCAGAACCGCTTTCCGATTTTGCAGAATTGTTTACATTGCTATAATATTTTATACAATACCGTTCCAATGTCTTTACATAGCCAGTTAAAGACGATGCTTTCTTGTAATTGTGAAGTGTATCGCATCGAATTTACATTAGAAAACGAGATAGAAACAAAAGAAATACTTGCCTTTTATTTCGATGCATTTACTTCTTATGAAAAGGGCAGAGATTGTAGCACGGAGTTTCCGTATCAGCAGTTCACGAATGGACATTATAAACGCGGGGTAGAATAATCAACCATGTTAAAAGCAGTTATTGAGTTATCAAATTATATTTTAATCGTAAATATGCTACTGTATGTATTAACAAGCTTCCTTTTAATTCCTTTTGAGGATAGTAGAAGAAAGCGGTTTGCTTTAGTAATGCAAAATATATTTATTTTTATAAATCATCTAACAGGTGGTCTTGTTTTACTATCTGTGAAAATGGATTTAAAATATCTCTTTTTAATGCTTTTTCAGATGATAGCTATTTTTTCGTTTTTGGTATTAATGAGAGCAATCTATCCCAAAACGAATCGGTTAATCCTTAATCATACAGCTATGCTACTATCTATTAGCTTCGTTGTGTTGACAAGACTATCGATTACACGTTCCATACGACAATTGGCTATTGTTGCAATTTCTTTGATCATAGCCTTATTTGTTCCTATCATTTCCGGGTATTTTAAATTATTGCGTAAAGGTAGATACCTTTTTGCAATAGTAGGCATAGGCATATTAGGTGCTGTTCTGATTGCAGGAAGTATGACCAATGGTTCAAAAATTTCCTTTTCTATTATGGGAATTGCATTTCAGCCATCGGAATTTATTAAAATGTCCTATGTATTTTTTCTTGCAGGAATGTTATATCGCGCAGAGAAATTTCGATATATTTTCATATCTGCCATTCTTGCGGCTATGCATGTTCTGATATTAGTAGCATCTAGGGATTTAGGAAGTGCTTTGATTTATTTTACTGTTTATGTTGTTATGCTATATATAGCGACTACCAGAAAACGATATCTGTTTCTTGGCTTATCTGGCGCGGTAGCTGCATCTTATGTGGCATATAGGCTCTTTTCTCATGTACAGGTTCGAGTAGCAGCATGGCTGGATCCGTGGTCAGATATTGATAGTAAAGGATATCAGATTGCACAATCTCTGTTTGCAATAGGAACAGGAAGCTGGTTTGGGCTTGGTATTGGTGGTGGTATGCCAAATACCATTCCTTATGTAGAGCAGGATTTTGTGTTTTCTGCAATCTGTGAAGAATTTGGTGTTATCTATGGGATTTGTTTGATTCTGCTTTGTTTAAATCTTTTTATGGAAATGGCACATGTGGCTTATTTTTGTAAAGACCGCTTTTTGAAGCTTTCTGCATACGGACTTGCGGTTACTTATATTTTCCAATTGTTTTTAACAATTGGAGGAAATATCAAGTTTATCCCTCTTACAGGAGTGACGCTTCCTTTGATAAGCTATGGCGGGAGCTCTGCTTTGGCTACGTTATTGATGCTTTCTTTTGTTCAGAGTATTTATCAAAAACATGATTTGCTATTAGATGATAGTGAAGAAGAAAGACCTAGCGTGACAATGCAAATTAGTATAATTTCAGGTGTGTTTGTATGCCTATTTGCTGCAATGTCAGTATATTTGGCACATTACGTATATTTTGATAGTGTGCAGGTAATAAACAATACGTATAATTCCAAACGACAAGAAGTATTGGCTTCCAAAACCATACGAGGTGATATTTTATCGGCAGATGGGAAGATTCTTGCTACTACCTTGCAGGAAGAAACAGGAGAACGTAGATATTATCCGTACGGTGAAGAGTTTGCACATGCAATAGGATACGCCGAAAATGGTCGTATGGGAGTGGAGCAGTCAGCTAATATTTATCTAGTATCTTCAGCTGTGCCTTTGGGACAGAAAATGAAAGACAGTTTTCAGGATGTGAAGCACATGGGAAATACGGTATATACGACTTTTGACACGAAATTGCAGCAGGTTGCCTTTCGTGCACTAGGTATCTACGAAGGGGCTGTGATTGTGACAGAACCCAATACAGGAAAAATCTTAGCTATGGTATCCAAGCCGGATTTTGATCCAAATACCTTAATGGACAAATGGCAAACAGTTATAGAGGATAAGGATAGTTCGATTTTGGTGAACAGAGTTTCACAAGGATTATATCCACCGGGATCCACTTTTAAGATTCTTACGGCATTGGAATATATTCATGAAAATCCAAATAGCTATGATGATTATAAATACGAATGTCGCGGTTCATTTAGCAAAAGAGACAATACGATACGATGCTACCATGGTACAAAGCATGGAGAGATAGATTTTGTTACATCATTTGCAAAATCATGCAATTCTTCTTTTGCAAATATTGGTGTGAGTTTAGAACGTACTGAATTTTCAAAAATATTAGATACTCTTTTGTTTAATCACAAACTGCCTGTTGATTTTGTGTCAAATCCAAGCAAAGTAACCATGTCGGAAGATATTAGTGACAGTGCGATGATACAGACATCTATTGGCCAGGGAACAACACAAATGTCTCCTTTACATCTTGCCATGATTACGGGAATGATTGCGAATGATGGGAAAATGATGGTTCCATATATGATTGATTATGTAGAAACAGCTAATGGAACGGTTATAAAAAGATTTGAACCCAAAATGATAGGTCAGTTAATCGAGCCATCAGAAGCACTTGCGTTACGAGAATTGATGATTTCTGTAGTAGAAGACGGTACTGGAACTCGTTTGCAAAGTGAACACTATAAAGCGGCAGGTAAGACAGGAACTGCTGAATTTAGCAATTCTACTTCTGAATCACATGCGTGGTTTACTGCATTTTCCTATGACACAGATAATCCGCTTCAAGTTACAGTTATTGTTGAAGGCGTCGGTTCTGGCGGGGAGTATGCCGTTCCGATTGCAAGACAAATTTTTGATGAATATTACTCGAATTAGTAGTTAAAACTGAAATATTGTGAAAAATAGTAAAATTTACGAATAATACTTTGTAATTTCTCGAAAAATGTTGTATATTATTTATAAGGTGTATTTTAAATACCGTAAATGCACAACAGAAGGGGGCTGGAATATGCTTAACCGTTTATTTGGAAATTATTTAGTAGAAAAGAAATGTATTACGCAAGAACAGTTGGAACAATTATTGCCCGTTCCGCAAGATGTAAGAGCAAAAATGGAGACCATTGTACTTGTGCGAAAAATTTTAATGCCAGCGCAGGTTCAATCTTTACTTGAAGGTTTAGATGAAGATGAAGAGTTTGGCAAGATTGCTGTGAAAGAGGGATTGATTTCTGATGACAGATTAGAACAATTAACCTCTTTTCGAAAGAATTCCTTTATGAAATTTGTGCAGCTTTTGGTAAACGAAGACTATATTCGATTGGACCAAGTGAATCAAATCATTAGTTCCTTTGAAACAGAATATGAGTATACAGATGCGCAAATGAATTCATTGATACTAAATGATTTAGAAGAAATAATAAGAATCTTTGTACCACTGAAAAATCGTCATTTACATGAGCTTACGGTAACTTTTGTTCAGACCTTAAAAAGTCTGATTGATAAGGAAGTGTACCTTGATAAAGCATATACTTCAAATGCGGTACAGCTTGACAGTTACGCGGGTCAGGTAGTGAATGGTGATATGAATTTCAAGGTTTATATTAGTGGTTTGGGAGATAATCTTCTTGGCATTGCAAATTATTTTACCGGCGATAAGTATGAATCGGTAACTGAAGATGCTCTTGATAATGTAGGAGAGTTTATAAATTGTGTAAATGGTTTGTTTGCTACCAATTTGAGCTATAATGACATTATGGTTGATATGGGTTTTCCAGATTATGCCATAGATGGACTATATTTGAAGGATAATCCATTATTTGTGATTCCGATTCATGCAAATGGTTTTTGTTTCCGTGTAATATATGAAATATATCAGTAACAATATGATAAAGTAAGGAGATTCGACATGCGTACAGCTATCATTATTGACGACTCTAAAACATCTAGAAGTATTTTGAGAAATATTTTGGAAGAGAATAATTATGAAGTTCTTGCTGAAGCCACAAATGGTGAAGAGGGCTTTGATAAATATCAGGAATTACAGCCTGATTTTGTAACACTTGACATTACCATGCCGGTTATGGATGGGATTGAAACATTGACTAAAATTAAAGAATTTGATCCGGAAGCGGTAGTTATAATGGTAACGGCCGCCGGACAGAAGCAAAAAATGCTAGAAGCAATTAAACTCGGAGCTGCTGAATTTGTCACCAAACCATTTGAAACGGGACAGATTATCAGCATTTTAGAGGGAATAAAATAGCGTTGCGATGCACCATGCAGGAGGAAAACGCCATGATTGAAGCAACAAGTTGTGGAGGCGTCGTTATATTCAGAGGTAAAATTCTTTTGTTATATAAGAATTTTAAGAATAGATATGAAGGCTGGGTTTTACCCAAAGGAACCGTAGAAGAAGGGGAAAAACATATCGAAACGGCTCTTCGTGAAGTTTTTGAAGAATCTGGAGTAAGAGCAACTGTGATAAAGTATATTGGGAAAAGTGAATACACATTTTCTGTTCCACAGGATGTTGTTACAAAAGAAGTTCATTGGTATTTGATGATGGCTGATAGTTATTACAGCAAGCCACAAAAAGAAGAATATTTTGAAGATTCCGGTTATTACAAATATCATGAAGCGTATCATTTGCTGAAATTTTCGAACGAGAAGCAGATACTGGAACAAGCATATCAGGAATATCAGGAATTAAGAAAAAGAAAACAGTGGGTAAAGCCCACATAATCAGTTATTATTCAAATGAGGAAGGTCTTGCGAAAGACCTTCTTTTAAATTTGCATTTTTTGTGATAGAATATACATGGTTACATAACTTACTGTTTTTCAGGATAAAATAGGAGATGATTCATATGCGTTTTTATAAAAAATTATATATAAGTCCATCCCTGCGAAAGAAGAAGAGACAGATTGTCTGGAAATTAAAAATGGGAAAAGCAGTTCCTTTTGTTTATGTAATCACTTTAGCGGAACAAAATGATTTGATGAATATCTATCAAGGGCTTATATTGAAGCAACCTTATTATCGTAAAAATCCTCCATTTGTATTGGGGATTGCGGATAGTCACAGTGCCGCTCTAGAGCTCGTACAGCAAATTCTGATGGATGTATATGATAAAACAGGAAATTATGATATTCGAACATTTTATGTGTAACAGTGTTACGCTTGTATATAAATATAAATTGTTACAATAAGGGGTAAATATGCTAACAGTGGTTTTAACCATACTAAAATGGATTGGAATTGCCCTCTTGGTGCTATTAGGAGTCTTGATATTTTTGCTATGCCTGATTCTGTTTGTGCCAATACGTTATAAGGCAAATGGGTTTTGTAAAGACTCCTACCAAATTCACGCAAAAGCTACATGGCTTCTGCATATCATATCTTTCACGGTGGACTTCAAACAGGAGCAGCCGTTTCGTATGAAACTGCGAATTTTGGGCATTTCAATATATGACAATTTGAAAGAGAAGAAAACAAAAAAAACAAAGGTAAATACTTTACCGGAAATTGTTGGTGCATCAAAGCAAGAACGCAGCAATGCTGAATCTGTAGAAGAGATAACCAAGGCTGAGAAACCAATAATGCAAGAACAAAATACAAATATCATAAAGGATATTTCTGTTTCAGAAGCAAACGTAGATGGAGATATGGACGCCGAACAGGAAGCACAAAGACTTACCTTTATGCAAAAACAAAAAAAAATCTGTTTAAAGGTTATCAATTTCTTTCGAAATATCAAGTACACAATTCGTAAGATATGTGATACAATAAAAGAATTCAAGGATAACATAACTTACTATGTAGAATTGTTTAAAAAAGATTCTACAAAGGTTGCGTTAGAAGCGTGTAAGAAACAGTTATTACGAATTATAAAAAATCTTAAGCCACAGAAATTCCAGGTTAATCTTCATGTTGGGATGGATGATCCGGCGACGTTGGGTGACATATTAGGTGTATGGGGAATGCTGTATCCGATTCATCAGGGACACATTGATATTTGTCCTGATTTTGAACAAACTGTTCTGGAAGGCGATTTTTACTGTAAGGGTCGGATAACGGTATACATTTATATATGGACAATCATGATTATATTATTTGATAAAGACATCAGGCGATTACGCAAGTGTCTGGTGCGGAAGGGAAATTAAGATATGGCAGATAATAATTTTCAGGAAATTGTAGGAACAATGATGAAAGGAATGGAAGGTTTTCTTTCATCCAAAACAGTAGTAGGTGAGCCAACACAGATAGGAGATACGACCATTATTCCATTGGTAGATGTTACTTTTGGGGTGGGTGCAGGTGCCTCTGTGCAGGAAAAGAAGAATGGCGGTGGCGGCGGAATGTCAGGAAAAATGAGTCCAAGTGCAGTTCTCGTCATTAAAAATGGTCAGATTAAGCTGGTGAATATTAAGAATCAAGATAGTATGACAAAGGTACTTGATATGATTCCTGATTTGGTAGAACGTTTTACTGCTCCAAAAGAGAATATGCCAAGTAACGATGATGCAATTAAGGCTGCCTTTCCTGAGGATGATTTGAAATAAATTGCAATCATATTATAAACACATCATATAATAGAATAAGAGAATTTACAGGTGCATTTCTATGAAAAAACTAATTGGATATACCTTATTTTGGGTTGGAATTGGTATGCTCATTATGCTATTGATTACAAATATTTGCATTGGAATCCTGCTCATTATTCTCTTATTGTTTTTGGGATTTCTTTTGTTTGATGTGGAGTGATTATGAAAGTGCTGATTAATTAAGCTTTAGATTGCAATGGATATCATAAAGGGAGTAAGAAATAAAATGAATTTTGATGAAAGACTCATGAAGGCTGAAACATCGGACGAACTCAAAAAGATGAAAATTTGGATGTTTCAGGAGCAAGTCAGAATTCAAGCGCAGAAGGACGAGTTTATCGAGCTTGCCCAAGAGTTGCAAAAAGAAA
This sequence comes from Lachnospiraceae bacterium, assembly GCA_036310845.1. Taxonomy (GTDB): domain Bacteria; phylum Bacillota; class Clostridia; order Lachnospirales; family Lachnospiraceae; genus COE1. Next base: position 22,205 of record JAXJRB010000058.1, read on the forward strand.
AGAGGGCTATCGAAAGAGAACGAGATGCCTTGAATAAGAGAATTAAGATGGAAGAAAAACGTTTTCAAAATAATGAAATGTTAATTTCAAAAAAACAAAAAATCATTGAAGACGCATTTCGTCAGCTTTCTATAGATAAAAAAGTACTTGAATGTGAGCGTTTGAATTTTGAATATGAAAAAAACAAATATAGAAGACAGCGTACATCAAATACTGCGCGTAATCAGAACATAAATGCGACTGTCTATGAAGGTTGTGTTTTCTTTGGTGGTATCACCAATGAGCTTGCGCTCAGAAAGCGATATAAAGAATTAATGAAAATATTTCATCCTGACAATGTATGTGGTGATACAAATACATTATTACGAATTCAGGCAGAATATGAGAATATAAAGAGAAAGTATTATGAAGCGTGAGTGGAAGTGTTCATAATAGAAAAAAGGAACGTTTTTTATAAAAGAAATTAGTAAAAAACGTTCCTTTTTTTCTGTAAAAAAATAGAAAGCACAAATTGTACTTTCTATCATATAAAACAATATCAATTAAGCTCTTTCAACGCATCCGGATCTTAAGCAGCTTGTACATACATGCATTCTCTTTGAAGCTCCGTTTACTTTGCATTTTACTCTTTTAACATTTGAATTCCAAATTGCATTGGATCTTCTATGAGAATGGCTTACGTTATTACCGAAATGAACGCCCTTGCCACAAACATCACACTTTGCCATAGTTAGCACCTCCTCGACGAAACTAAGTCATTCGACTCACAACAGTAGTATATTACCAAAAAAAATCCGGTTTGGCAAGATATATTTTTGATTTTTATAAAAAATAAAAGAAAACTATAGAAATACATGTTTCTTTTTTGTGGAAATGCGGTTATAATAGTAGCGATACTGGTAACTGCTTGGAGGATGAAAGAAGGAATAACAGTTATCAAGAATGAGAATAGAAGGAGGATTTCTATGAAAGGATCAATGAATACCCATTTGGGAAATATCATAATTGACCCGGAAGTTATCGCACAGTACGCAGGCAGCGTTGCCGTAGAGTGCTTCGGTATTGTCGGAATGGCCTCGGTAAATGTAAAAGACGGCTTGGTTAAATTACTTAAGAAAGAAAGCATTACTCATGGAATATCAGTAAATATTACTAATAATAAATTAATTCTTGATTTTCATGTGATTGTGTCTTATGGTGTTAGTATTGTCACTGTGTGCGACAATCTGATAAATAATGTCAAATATAAAGTGGAAAGCTTTACAGGACTCGAAATTGAAAAAATCAACATTTTTGTTGAAGGCGTTCGAGTGATAGATTAAGGAGGATTTTTTAAAGTGGGTTTTAATGTGATCGACGCGAAATTGCTTGCAAAGATGTTTCTCGCCGGAGCTAAGAATTTGGAGCATAAGAAAGAATGGATTAACGAGCTGAATGTTTTTCCCGTCCCGGACGGTGATACCGGTACAAATATGTCAATGACAATTATGTCAGCAGCAAAGGAAGTAGCCGCAATTGCTGAGCCGGATATGGCTTCTCTTGCGAAGGCTATTTCATCCGGTTCTCTTAGAGGAGCAAGAGGAAACTCAGGTGTTATTCTCTCACAGCTCTTCCGTGGATTTACAAAGGTTATTAGTGAGTATGATGAGATTAATGTTGCCATTCTTGCGTCAGCATGTGAAAAAGCTGTAGAAACTGCCTACAAGGCTGTAATGAAGCCAAAGGAAGGTACGATTCTTACTGTTGCAAAGGGTGCGGCAAAGCGTGCAAATGATTTGGCAGTTGCAGGTGAAAAGGATTTAGAAGTATTTATTAGTGAAGTAATAAAAGAAGCTGAGTATGTACTTTCTCAGACACCGGAAATGCTTCCTGTTTTAAAACAGGCTGGTGTAGTTGATTCCGGTGGACAAGGTCTTGTGGAAGTAATGAAGGGTGCTTTTGACGCCTTTTTAGGAAAGGAATTAGATCTTAGTATTGAGGCTGTTCCGCAAGCTTCTGTAAATAAAGGTGCGCTGACATCAAACATTGAAGCGCAAGCACAGGCAGAAATCAAATTCTGCTATTGTACACAGTTCCTTATTATGTTGGACAAACCATTTAATATTAAGCATGAGATTGATTTCAAGGAATACCTAGAATCGATAGGTGATTCTATTGTAGTAGTGGCTGATGATGAAATTGTAAAAGTACATGTTCATACGAATGATCCAGGCCTTGCAATGCAGAGAGCTTTATTGTATGGTTCTTTAACAACAATTATTATTGAAAATATGCGTTTGGAAAGAGATGAAAAGGTTTCTGATATGATGGAGAAGCAAATGCAGGATTCATCAGCGCAAATGGAACCAGAGGTTCCAATGGAGCATAAGGATACAGGATTTATTACCGTTTCTATTGGAGAAGGTATGAATGAAATCTTCCGTTCCCTTGGTGTTGACTACATTATTGAAGGTGGTCAGACTATGAATCCAAGTACGGAAGATATGTTAAATGCCATTGAAAAAATTAATGCAGATAATATCTTTATTTTCCCGAATAATAAGAACATTATCCTTGCTGCAAATCAAGCAAAGGCTTTAACAACAGATAAAAATATCATTGTTATTCCAACGAAGACAGTTCCTCAGGGAATTACAGCTATCATTAACTATGTTCCTGACGTCTCTGCAGAGGAAAATGAAGCTGTTATGACAGAGGAGGCTGGAAAAGTTGCTACCGGACAGGTTACTTATGCGGTTCGAGATACAATGATTGATGATAAAGAGATTCATCAAGGTGACTATATGGGGATTGGTGATAGTGGAATCTTATCTGTTGGAACTGATATGCAGGAAGTTGCTTTTGAGATGATTTCTGAAATCATGAAGAATGATTATGAATTAATTAGTATTTATTATGGTGCTGATATTACAGAAGATCAGGCAAATGAGCTTGTTGCAAGAATTGAAGAAGCTTTTGGCTCTTGCGATGTTGAGTTACAGTACGGTGGTCAGCCAATTTATTCTTATATTATGTCAGCAGAATAGATATATGACTAACATAAAAAGTGTTTGCTTAGCAGCAAACACTTTTTACAATAATAGGAGATTGCATGAAGTTATCAGATGAAATCACAACAATAAAAGGCGTTGGCGAGAAGACTGCTGCCTTTTATCATAAGCTAAATATTTATACCGTAAATGATCTGATTCAATATTATCCTAGAGATTACGAAGAATGGAAAGGTGCTGTATCGATTTCAGAGCTTTGTTCTGATGTGGTAAATACCATCCGAGCCACGGTTGTTTCTACACCGCAAACAGTTCGTATTAGACGCAATATGGCAATTACAACCGTACAGGTTAGAGATCATAGTGGTTCTTGTGAATTGACATATTTTAATATGCCATATATGAAGAATTCTCTTCAAGCTGGAAAGCAATATATTTTGCGTGGACGTGTTACTATGCGCAAAAACAAATTAACAATGGAACATCCAAAGATTATCAGTGAGGAAGAATATTCCAGAAATTTGAATAAACTGACTCCGATATATAGTATTACGAAAGGGATAACATCTCAGGCGCTTTCAAAATCGATTCGTATAGTAATGGATCAGATGAACCCTGAAATAGACTATCTTCCTGAATCCGTCAGAAGAGATTACCGATTGTCTGATCTTGCAAAATCTATATATCACATTCATTTTCCGGAAAGTAAGGAACAATTAGTCAATGCGAGAAAACGTCTTGTTTTTGAAGAGTTTTTGTTCTTTATTATGTCAGTTATGTCTTTGAAGAATATGACTCAACAGGAGATTGTAGATTCTCCGATGATGAAAATAGATGCATGTCAGGAATTTCTTGATAAGCTTCCTTATGAACTGACCAATGCACAGAAAAAAGTGTGGAAAGAGATTGAAACGGATTTGTGCTCTACACATTTGATGAATCGTTTGGTACAAGGTGATGTGGGTTCTGGAAAGACGATTGTTGCTATTCTTGCCATTTTTATGTGTGTTATGAATCATAAGCAGGCTGCATTTATGGCTCCAACAGAAGTTTTGGCAAAGCAACATTATGAATCTTTTGTGGAAATGATAGAGCAATATCAGCTTCCGTTTAAACCTGTTCTTTTGACAGGTTCTCTTACTGCGAAAGAAAAAAGAGATGCGAAAGAGAGAATTAAACTTGGTTTATGTAATGTGATTATTGGTACACAGGCTTTAATACAGGATGATGTGGAGTTTTATGATTTGAAGCTGGTTGTAACAGATGAACAGCATCGCTTTGGCGTAAAACAACGTGAAACCCTTGTGCAAAAGGGGATTCAGACGCATGTTTTGGTTATGAGTGCAACACCGATACCTAGGACCCTTGCCATTATTTTGTATGGTGATTTATCTATTTCTGTTATGGATGAGTTGCCTGCTAACAGGCTTCCGATTAAAAATTGTGTTGTTGGAACGGATTATAGAAAAAAAGCCTATGAGTTTATAGAAAAAGAAGTTGCAAATGGTAGACAGGCATATGTAATATGTCCTATGGTGGAAGCTTCGGAAGACGAAGAGAGTAGTCAGGCCTTGTTGGAAAATGTTATTGATTATACAGAAAAATTGAAATCGGCATTGTCCCCTTCCATACAGGTTGCTTATCTCCATGGTCAGATGAAACCGAAGGAGAAAAATGCCATTATGGAAGATTATGCACAAGGTAAAATACAGGTATTGGTGTCTACTACAGTTATTGAGGTTGGTATTAATGTTCCTAATGCTACCGTTATGATGGTGGAGAATGCGGAACGCTTCGGGCTTGCTCAGCTTCATCAGCTTCGCGGTCGTGTTGGAAGAGGAAAACATCAATCATATTGTATCTTTGTAAGTACATCAAAACAGCAGGACACGTTAGAACGTTTGCAGGTTTTAAATAAGTCGAATGATGGATTTTTCATTTCTTCTGAGGATATGCGCTTGCGTGGACCGGGGGATTTGTTTGGTATCAGGCAAAGTGGGCAATTCCGTTTTCGCTTGGGAGATATTTATCAAGATGCGTCTATTTTACAAGATGCACAGGAATGTGCTACTGCATTATATAGGCGTTATAATGATAAGGAACAGATGTTAAGTGTGGAAGAACGAAAATTTTGGGAATACTATAACGAGAATGTTGCCACAAGTGTTGACTTTATTAACATCTAACATTAGAATAGATTAGGTTGAAAATTATTTTAAATAATTAAATTAACGTCTTTAGGGGGTTAAGTGATAATATGGCAAAGATTGCGATAGTAACAGACAGTAATAGTGGTATTACACAGGCACAGGCAAAAGAATTGGGAATCAGTGTAGTTCCTATGCCTTTTATGATTGAAGGAGAGACTTATTACGAAGAGATTACATTAAGTCGAGAAGAATTTTATAAAAGATTAGAAGAGAATGCGGATATCTCCACATCTCAGCCATCACCAGATTCGATTATTCAATTATGGGATAATCTTTTGAATACTTATGATGAGATTGTTCATATTCCAATGTCAAGTGGACTTAGCGGTTCCTGCCAAACGGCAATGATGTTAGCTCAGGATTATGAAGATAAGGTTCAGGTTGTTAATAATCAAAGAATCTCTGTTACACAGAGACAAGCAACATTAGATGCTGTTGCACTTGCTAAAGAAGGAAAAAACAGCAAGGAGATTAAAGATATCCTAGAAGCAGACAAATTTAATTCCAGTATTTATATTATGATTGATACATTACATTATCTGAAAAAGGGTGGACGTATTACACCAGCCGCTGCTGCACTTGGAACATTACTTCGTCTAAAACCAGTTCTGCAAATTCATGGAGAAAAATTAGATGCTTTTGCAAAAGCAAGAACGATTTCGCAGGCAAAGTCAATAATGATAAATGCAATTAAGAGTGATATGGAAAATCGTTTTGGTGGTGTTTCGGAAGAAAATCAGTTCTATTTAGAAATTGCGCATACTCAGAATGAAGAAGCAGCAAAACAGTTAAAGGACGAGCTTCAGACTATGTTCCCTAATTACCCAATTTATATTGATCATTTATCTTTAAGTGTATCTTGTCATATTGGACCGGGCTCTTTGGCGGTTGCTTGCTGTAAAAAGTTAATATAGTATAAGTTTATGTAAAAAATCCTTTGGTAATCATTTTGACCAGAGGATTTTTTGCTTTTGAGGATACAGAAAAAGAGCAGAAAAATGGCTCGCGTCTGTAAGAAAACGTGAGCCATTTTTCTACTCTTTGGAACAAAATGTGTTCGAAAAAGTAGTAAACATTATGCAAGCGCAGCTGTAATAATAGCCATAGAATATACTTCAATAGCGTTACATCCGCGTGATAAATCGTTAATAGGAGCATTTAATCCAAGAAGAATTGGACCGTATGCTTCGAAGTTACCCATACGCTGTGCAATCTTATAACCGATATTACCAGCATTGATATCAGGGAAAATAAAGGTATTTGCATGTCCTGCAACTGTAGTATCCTTGCATTTTGTACGTGCAACTCTTGGAGATACTGCGGCATCAAATTGAAGTTCTCCGGCGATAGGAAGATCTGGATATTTTTTCATAGCTTTTTCAGCAGCTTCACGCATTTTTTCAACATCTTCACCAATACCGGAACCCATAGTAGAGTAGCTTAAAAATGCAACTTTTGGGTCAATGCCGAAAATTTTAGCACATGCTGCAATTTCGCCAGACATTTCTGCTAATTCATCTGCTGTTGGCTTGATATTAATAGCACAATCACCCATTGCAAGAACTTCATTTTCACCAGTAGCAGATGGACGAACCAAAATAAAACAAGAGGAAACAATAGAGTAACCTGGTTTTGTTTTAATAATCTGAAGTGCAGGACGCACAGTATCAGCAGTAGAATAAGTAGCGCCACCAAGTAATGCATCTGCAACTCCCATTTTTACAAGCATAGTTCCAAAATAATTTGGTTGCGATACCATATCTCTAGCCTGTTCAGGAGTGATTCCTTTGCTTTTACGAAGCTCGCAGAATAATTCAACCATTTCATCAAAACGTTCATAATTTTTAGGGTCTAAAATTAACGCACCACGTATATTATATCCAGCTTCCTCTGCAGCTTGATATACAGCATCAACATTTCCTACAAGGATAGGATGAAGAAAGCTACTTGCCAAAAGTCTAGAAGCGGCCTCTAAGATACGAGGATCAGTTCCTTCTGTAAATACGATTGATTTTGGGTTCTTTTTCAGTTTTTCAATCATTGTACCAAATCCGGACATCATGTTTCAGTTCCTCCAACTTAATAAAATATTATATTTTGAAAGCATTTACACTGTTGTGTTTTGTTTATTTGTGCCTTACTACAATTACTATTGTATACAATTTCTAGCCATTTGCAATGCTTGTATTGAAATAAGTGCACAATTTTTTTTGTTTCATCATTTCATTTTGGTAAAACGTGTACAAAAACAAATACAATTATAAAAATTTAGTCATAAGATAGTAGTTTCATATAATTTGAAATATATACGCAATAAACATATGTTTGCTTTTTTTGTATTTTTTGTTTGCAATCAAAAAAAGTTGTGTTATAATACCATGATGGTATTATGTATACATAATATCGTTTTTGATTTATTATCAACGCAATGAAGGAGCGTAACATGGCTAAAACAGATAATGTTTATGATGCTTCTAGTATTACCGTTCTGGAAGGCTTAGAAGCTGTAAGAAAAAGACCTGGTATGTATATTGGTAGTGTATCTACTAAGGGCTTAAATCATTTAATATATGAAATCGTAGATAACTCCGTAGACGAACATCTTGCCGGTGTTTGTAATGAGATACGTGTTACTTTAGAAAAGGATGGTTCTGCGACCATTAGTGATAATGGTAGAGGTATTCCTGTTGGAATGCATGCAAAGGGTGTTAGTGCAGAACGTATTATTTTTACGACGCTTCATGCAGGAGGTAAGTTCGATAATGCTGCGTATAAGACAAGTGGTGGATTGCACGGTGTTGGTTCCTCTGTTGTAAATGCACTTTCGACACAGCTTACTGTTACCGTTAAAAATGGTGGTTTTATTTATCAGGATCAATATGCCTATGGTAATCCTATTACAGAGCTTGTTGATGGTTTGCTTCCTGTTATTGGAAAAACAAAAGAAACCGGAACCACCATTAATTTCACCCCAGATCCAAGCATTTTTGATAAAACATGGTTCAAAGCAGAAGAAGTAAAGAGTCGACTTCATGAAACGGCTTATCTGAATCCAAAGCTTACCATTATCTTTGAAGATTTGCGAGGTGAAGTTCCTGATAAGGTAACTTTTTTGGAGCCAGAAGGTATTATTGGTTATATCAAGGACTTAAACAAGCACAAAGATGCGGTTCACGATATCATATATTTAACAGGAAAGAGCGACGATATTACCGTTGAATGTGCTTTTCAATATGTAAATGAATTTCACGAAAATGTATTAGGTTTTTGTAATAATATTTATAATGCGGAAGGCGGTACACATCTTACCGGCTTTAAAACTGTGTTTACAAATGTAATCAACACTTATGCCCGTGAATTAAATATTTTAAAAGATAAAGATGTTAATTTTACTGGTGCTGATGTAAGAAATGGTATGACAGCAGTTGTATCTATTAAACATCCGGCACCGCGTTTTGAAGGCCAGACAAAGACAAAACTGGATAATCAGGATGCGGCGAAAGTAGTTAGCAAAGTTATTGGTGACGAGGTTACCCGTTTCTTTGATCGAAATGTTGAAATACTGAAAAGTGTTATTGCGTGTGCTGAAAAGGCTGCTAAAATCAGAAAAACGGAAGAGCGTGCCAAAACAAATATGCTGACGAAGCAGAAGTTTTCTTTTGATTCTAATGGAAAACTTGCAAATTGTGAGTCAAAAGATTATAGTAAGTGCGAGATTTTTATTGTAGAGGGTGATTCTGCGGGAGGTAGTGCAAAGTCTGCCCGTGATAGAAATTATCAGGCAATCTTGCCGATTCGTGGTAAAACCTTAAATGTAGAAAAGGCAAGTATTGATAAAGTGCTTGCAAATGCAGAAATTAAAACAATGATTAATGCGTTTGGTTGTGGATTCTCAGAAGGTTATGGTAATGATTTTGATATTACCAAGCTTCGCTATAATAAAATTGTAATTATGACAGATGCCGATGTTGATGGTGCTCATATTAGTACTTTGTTATTGACGTTATTTTATCGCTTTATGCCTGAATTAATTTATGAAGGGCACGTTTATCTTGCGACCCCTCCTTTATACAAGGTAATGCCTGCAAAGGGAGAGGAAGAATATTTGTACGATGATAAAGCACTGGAGAAATATCGCAAAAACCACAAAGGTGCTTTTACGCTTCAAAGATACAAGGGTCTTGGAGAAATGGACGCTCAGCAGTTATGGGATACAACATTGAATCCCGAAACAAGAATTTTACAACAGATAGAAATTGAAGATGCAAGAATGGCCTCTGAGGTCACAGAAATGCTGATGGGCACAGACGTTGCACCTAGAAAGAAATTCATCTATGAGCATGCAACCGACGCTGAGCTTGATATTTAAAAACCTTTTTTGGAGGCAAACATGGAAGAGAAGATTATTAAAACCGAATATTCGGATACCATGCAGAAATCCTTTATTGATTATGCAATGAGTGTTATTGTTGCACGAGCTTTACCGGATGTCAGAGATGGTTTGAAGCCTGTACAGCGTAGAACCTTATATGATATGCATGAGCTAGGTATTCGTTATGACAGACCATATAGAAAAAGCGCACGTATTGTAGGTGATACCATGGGTAAATATCATCCACATGGTGACAGCTCTATTTATGATGCGCTGGTTGTGTTGACACAAGATTTTAAAAAGGGCATGCCGTTAATTGATGGACATGGTAACTTTGGTAACATTGAAGGTGATGGCGCCGCTGCTATGCGATATACGGAGGCTCGTCTGCAAAAGGTTACACAGGATGCTATTCTTGCTGACTTAGATAAGGACGTTGTTGACTTTTCGCCTAACTTTGATGAAACAGAGAAGGAACCAGATGTTTTGCCATGTAGATTTCCGAATCTTTTGGTAAATGGTTCTGAAGGTATTGCGGTAGGTATGGCTACCAGCATTCCGCCTCATAATCTTGGTGAAGTGATAGATGCTATGAAAGCATATATGCTGAATGAAGATATAACAACCAAAGAATTAATGAGATATGTGAAAGGACCTGATTTCCCAACGGGTGGTATTGTTTGTAACAAGGATGATCTTTTAAGTATCTATGAGACAGGCACGGGTAAAATAAAGGTTCGAGGAAAAGTTGAAGTTGAAAAGATTAAAGGTGGAAAAATTAATCTTGTAATTTCAGAGATTCCTTATACCATGATTGGTGCAAAAATTGGTAAGTTTTTGCAGGATGTTGCGACTCTTTATGAACAGAAAAAAGCACCGGAAATTGTTGATATTTCGAATCAATCCTCGAAAGAAGGTATTCGTATCGTGATTGAATTGAAAAAAGATACGGATGTTGAAAACTTCAAAAACCTTCTTTATAAAAAGACACGTTTAGAAGATACTTTCGGTGTGAATATGATTGCCATTGCAGATGGACGTCCGGAAACACTTGGTCTCAAAAGTATTATTGCTAAAAATGTTGCATTCCAATATGAGATTAATACCAGAAAATATAATACATTATTGAATAAAGAGCTTGAAAAACGCGAAATTCAAGAGGGATTAATCAGAGCCTGCAACATCATAGATTTGATTATAGAAATTCTTCGTGGTTCTAAGGATCGTTCTATGGTTAAAAGCTGTCTTACAAGTGGTATCACAGAGGGTATCAATTTCCGTTCCAAGGAATCAAAGGTTATGGCTTCGCAGCTTAACTTTACAGAAAAGCAGGCGAATGCGATTCTTGATATGCGCCTTTACAAATTGATTGGTTTAGAAATCGAAGCGCTGATGAAAGAACATAAAGAAACTACAGAAAATATTTATCGTTACGAGGATATTTTAGAGCGTAGAGATTCTATGGCGCAGGTAATTATGCAGGATCTTGATGCAATTAAGAAAGAATATGCGAGAAAACGTAGAACCAGCATTGAGAATGCTGAAGAAGCTGTCTATGAAGAGAAAAAGATGGAAGAAATGGATGTTATGTTCTTGATGGATAAGTTTGGTTATTGTAAGACCATTGATATGTCTACCTATGAACGTAACAAAGAAACGGTACATGCAGACTTTAAATATGTGATAAAGAGTAAGAATACAGGTAGAATGTGTATCTTTACAAATATTGGGCAGCTTTATACAATAAAAGTAACAGACATTCCTTTTGGAAAGCTTAGAGACAAAGGGATGCCAATTGATAATATTAGTAATTATAATTCAAGTAAAGAGGATATTATCACCATTACAAGTCAGTCAGAATTAAATCTTTATCGTATGTTATTTGTTACAAAACAATCTATGTGCAAGATTGTCAATGGTAGTGAATTTGATGTGGCTAAGAGAACGGTTGCAGCTACAAAATTGAATGAAGGTGATGAAGTACTTAGTATTGTGATTTTAAATCTTCAACAAAACATCGTATTTCGTTCGAAGGAAGGTTATTTCCTCCGTTTTGCAATTGAGGAAATTCCAGAAAAAAAGAAGAATGCAATTGGTGTACGTGGTATGAAGATGGGCGATAAGGATTACCTTGAAAAAGTATACTACACACAAAACGGTACAGAGAATGTTATAAAATACAAGGGTAAAAAGATGGAATTAAACAAATTGAAACTCAATAAGAGAGATTCTAAGGGTACAAAGGTTCGTGTATAACGACTTTTTCATCTTTTTGGAAAGGAAAGAATATGAGAGTAATTGCCGGAACAGCAAGAAGTCTTAACCTTAAGACTCCTGCCGGATTGGATACACGTCCGACAACAGACAGAATTAAAGAAACATTGTTTAATATGCTTATGCCGTATCTTTCGGGAGCTGTTTTTGTGGATTTGTTCTCGGGAAGTGGTGGAATTGGCATTGAAGCTATTAGTCGTGGTGCAAGAAAAGCTTATTTTGTTGAAAATAATCAAAAGGCGCTTGTGTGTATCAATGACAATATTGCACATACACGCTTTCAAGAGCAGTCTGTTGTATTGAAGCAAGATGTTTTTTCAGCATTGCGGGGAAGTATTAGAGACGATGTTGATATTATCTTTATGGATCCGCCATACAATCAACAATACGAGAAAAAGGCATTAGAAATTTTAAAAGATTGTCCTTATGTAACAGAAGACACCTTGATTGTTATTGAATCAACCTTGGATACCGATTTTGATTACGTTTCGTCATTAGGTTTTATTGTCACAAAGGAAAAAATATACAAAACAAATAAACATGTATTTGTTAAAAGGAGTTAATAAAATATCATGAAATCTGCAGTTTATCCAGGAAGCTTTGATCCATTAACATTAGGACATCTAGATATTATTAAAAGAGCTTCCAAAATGTTTGATCATCTTACGGTGAGTGTTTTAGACAATAGGGCTAAGAATGCGTTGTTTTCTGTTGAGGAACGTGTTAGTATATTAAAGGAAGCGACAAAGGATTTGTCAAATGTGTCTGTTGATTCGTTCAATGGATTGTTGGTAGATTATGCGAAACAAAATGATATCCATGTTTCGGTGCGTGGTCTTCGCGCGGTAACAGATTTTGAATATGAACTTCAGATTGCGCAAACTAATAGAAAGTTGTCAGATGGTTCTTTGGATACTGTATTTTTGACAACAAGTTTGGAATATGCGTATCTAAGTTCGTCCAGCGTGAAAGAAATTGCTGCCTTCAATGGAGATATTTCTCAGCTTGTACCTGACTTTGTTGTTGATATTGTACATAATAAATTAAAAAACAAATAGTATCTATTTTTAATATAATGGGAAAATGCTGTAACGTAGAGTGACTAATAAAGAGTTTATGAAGTGAATTCTTTGAGAGTTTCCTCAGCAGCAAACGCATTTATACTGTTTGAAAATATGGAGGGTGAATATGAGTAGCAGAATAGAACAGTTAATTGATGAGATTGAAGAATACATTGATAATTGTAAGTACAAAGCTTTTTCTACAGATGTCATCATGGTAAACAAAGCGGAGATTGATGAACTTCTTCGTGAATTAAGAATGAAGACACCAGAGGAAATTAAGCGCTATCAGAAGATTATCAGCAATAAGGAAGCTATCTTAAATGATGCTAAGCAAAAAGCGCAAGAATTAATTAATGATGCAACGATTCAGACAAATGAACTAATTAGTGAACATCAGATTATGCAACAAGCTTATGCTCAGGCAAATGAGATAGTGGAATTGGCAACAAAGCAGGCGCAGGAAATTCTTGACAGTGCCACAATCGAGGCAAATAATGTCAAAACAGCGGCAATGCAGTATACGGATGACATTCTTGCAAATTTGGAAAATATTATTAAGCATTCAATTGAAGTTTCTACAAAAGATTATAATACTATGATTTCTAATTTGAATAATATCGACACCATTGTATCAACGAATAGGGCTGAATTAAATCCTCCTTCTATCGAAGAAGAAACACCTTCTGTAGATGCAGGAAGCAATGAAGAATTAGATGTCATTTAGGCATAGAACCCACAGGATACTGTGGGTTTTATTTTCTATATAAGTATTTGGGGAGAGAGTAGAATAAAAGGAGGACTAAAGTCTTTTTCATATTTCAGCATTAGAACAAGAGTCGTATTTACAACATTATGCATACTCTCTCGACAATGGCTTGACATGGTCTGAATTTTACCCATTGACCAAAGGAGTTAATAGCATGACTGTTATGGTCAATACAAAAAGAAGCAAATCAGATAGGATAATATTTAAAGTGCTGAATCAATATGATAATCCTGAAATATCGAATACCATTTTTCTACACTAATATCATTTTTATTATAATAGGAGCTATTTCTGATATATGCTATTGTAATTATGAAAGCCATGAAATACTACGTTACAAAAATAAAATGAAGTAGTATATTGTAGCAATACCTGTAATGATAGTTTTATGGAAGACATATTTTTTCATAGACAAGTTTTCTTCAATCGTAATACTACTTGTTTGAAGCATACAGCAAATACCACTAAAGCTTAAACTTGTCATAATACAAAAACATTTCCAACATGAAGGAAGTGATTTGTTATTAAAAATGCCCGGTATTCCATACACGATTTCAAGGAATCCTCCTAAAATCGCTTTCGTTATACCTGATACATGCAATAATTCTGGTATTGCACGAAATGCATTTACAAAGGTAACATATCCTCCTAACAACAGAATTGATTGAATGCTACTTAAGCATGCAAGCCTTAATGCAGTAGTAACGGGAGTATGAATCACCTGTTCCTTGTAGGTGCTATTGGATAATGGATTTGATAAAGTCTCTGTCGGTTTTAATTTTCCTAAAAAAATACCATATAAAAGAGGAATGCCATAGAGCCCAAACAGTAACAGAAATTTGTTATGATAGCCATTTTGTTCTAAGAGCGGATATGCAACTCCTAAGAAATAGCTTGGTCCTATGTTATTACAAAAGGAAAGCAAATATTCTGCTTCTGATTTTGTGATTTTATTGCTTTTGCACAAATCACAAGCAGCTCGTGCTCCCATAGGAAAACCGCACAAAAAACCCATTACAATAGCATAAAACCCGTTTGAACTACAAGGAAAAAAAGACTTTAAAAAGGGCTTTAGTGTTTTTGTTATATAGGTATCTACTCCGGTATGTATTATCATGGAACTGATTATCATGAAGGGGAAAAGAGTAGGAACCATTCTGGTTGCCCACTGTGTTAAACCTTGATAAGCGTAATGGATAGTAAGATCAGGAAAACATAGTAGTATTCCGATAAAGCCCAGGTAAAAAAATGCCATAACAATATATTTCATCATCATTTGATAAATATTTTCTTTCTGTTACTATAAGATTGATGTATACTTATGAAGTAACAATTGGTTACTTATACTTGTTTAATACAATTTATGCAGGAGGTCGCACAATATGCGTCTGGATAAATATTTGGCTGACTTGCAATTGGGAACCCGAAGTCAGGTTAAGGATTTTATTAAAAAAGGAATGATAACTGTAAATGGGACAACAATCACCAAAGCAGATTTCAAAATAAGTGAAAATAGTGATTGCGTTACATGTAAAGGCAAAATCCTTTCGTATCAAAAATATAGATATTTCCTATTACATAAACCGGCAGGAGTTATTACTGCAACGAAAGATAATCATGATAAAACGGTAATGGATTTAATGCCAAAAGAACTTGCAAATGATTTTTTTCCGGTTGGGCGCTTAGACAAAGATACGGAGGGGTTTTTGCTAATTACAAATGATGGCGAGCTTTCTCACAGACTGCTTTCGCCAAAAAAGCATGTTGCAAAAACTTACTATGTAGAATGCAATGGGATAATGACACCCGAAAAGTGCTTTGATTTAGAGCAAGGAGTGGATATTGGAGATGAAAAGAAAACTTTGCCTGCAAAGGTTGAGATAATAAAAACAGAAGAAAATACCTATGTTATGGAACTTACCATAACAGAAGGACGTTTTCATCAAGTAAAACGTATGATACAGGCAATCGGTGGAGAGGTAACTTACTTAAAACGATTGTCTATGGGTGGACTTTCTCTTGGAAGTTTACTTGAAAAAGGTGACTATCGTGAATTAACACCCGAAGAAGTTGAAATTTTGAAAAGGAATTAATATTATGTCTATTGCAAATGGTTTTCTTCCAATTAGCATGGAAGAAGTAGAAGAACTTGGTATAAAGCAGCTTGATTTTGTATATGTTACAGGAGATGCCTATGTGGATCATCCTTCTTTTGGTCATGCTATCATAACCCGAATCCTTCAATCACATGGTTATTCGGTTGGTATTATTGCTCAACCAGATTGGAAGGACGACAAAAGTATTACTGTGTTGGGAGAGCCCAGGCTTGGTTTTCTTGTTTCCTCGGGTAATATGGATTCTATGGTAAATCATTATTACGTTTCCAAAAAGCATCGTGAATCGGATGCTTATACGCCTGGCGGTGCTCCTTATAAACGTCCGGACCATGCAACTGTTGTTTACAGTAATTTGATTCGTCGTACTTATCGAAATATACCGATTATTATAGGTGGAATTGAAGCGAGTCTTAGACGAATGGCGCATTATGATTATTGGTCAGACTCATTTAAGCGTTCCATTCTTTTAGATAGTCAGGCTGATTTGATTTCCTATGGTATGGGCGAAAAGTCAATTATAGAAATAGCAGATGCACTTAATAGTGGAATTGCCGTAAGGGATATTAGCTTTATACCAGGAACGGTTTATAAGACTAAAGATATATCTGGTCTATACAATCACGAAATTTTACCATCTTATGATGATATGAAAGCTGATAAGAAAAAATATGCTTCCAGTTTTAAGATTCAACACGACAATACCGATCCATTCACCGGGAAGGTATTGGTTGAGCCGTATCCCAACGGTGTATATGTAGTGCAGAATGTTCCACAGCCTCCTCTTACTATGCAGGAGATGGATGATGTTTATGCATTACCATACCAGCGAACCTATCATCCTGTTTATGAAAAAGATGGTGGTATTCCAGCCATTAAAGAGGTGAAATTCTCTTTAATTAGTAATCGTGGTTGCTTTGGTGGATGTAATTTCTGTGCATTAACCTTCCATCAAAGTCGTACCATTCAGGTTAGAAGTCATGAATCTATTATAGAAGAAGCAAAAATGATTATTGAAGACCCTGAATTCAAGGGCTATATTCACGATGTTGGAGGCCCTACAGCCAATTTCCGCCATCCATCCTGTGAGAAACAGATGACAGTTGGTGTATGTAAGCATAGACAATGTCTTTTTCCAAAGCCTTGTCCTAATTTGCATGTGGATCATACCGACTACCTGAATCTATTACGAAAGCTTCGTGAGCTTCCGAAAGTAAAGAAAGTATTTGTGCGTTCAGGGATTCGTTTTGATTATCTGATGCAGGATAAAAATGATACTTTTATGAAAGAGCTTGTGGAGCATCATATTAGTGGTCAGCTTAAAGTAGCACCGGAGCATATTTGTGATGCAGTATTATCCAAAATGGGAAAACCTGAAAATGCAGTTTATGAAGCATTTACAGAAAAGTATAAGCGACTGAATCACAAGCTTGGTAAAAATCAGTTTCTTGTTCCTTATCTGATGTCTTCTCATCCAGGTTCTACAATAAAAGAAGCTGTGGCACTTGCTGAATATTTAAGAGATATTGGGTATATGCCGGAACAGGTACAGGATTTCTATCCAACCCCATCCACTATGTCTACCGTTATGTACTATACTGGATTGGACCCGCATACGATGAAATCAGTTTATGTATGTCGCAATCCACATGAAAAAGCTTTACAAAGAGCCTTGATACAGTACCGCAATCCTAAGAATTATGAGCTTGTTAAGGAGGCACTTACGCTTGCGGGTAGAACAGATTTGATTGGCTTTGACAAAAAATGTTTGATTAGACCACGTAATTTTGCTAAGAATCAGCAAGATGTAGAAGGAAATAAGCATTCACAGAATAGTAAATCAAAAAACACAAAACAAAAAAATACTTCAAAGAATAATCAGCGTTCGACTGTAAAAAATAAAAATACGAATGCAACAAATTTTAGTAGAAACCATTCACAAAATAAGAGAAATACTACAACTATAAAAGGAACTGTTAAAAAATCATCAAGAAAACCAAGATAGTTTGAAAGGGATACTAATTATGAATATTATTATTATCACAGGTGCTTCATCCGGTATGGGTGTTGAATTTGCATTACAACTTGATAACGTATTTACTTATACAATTGATGAAATATGGATGATTGCACGCAGAAAAGAAGCAATGCTTGAAGTAGCAGAATCTATGATGAATACTACCAGAATCCTTGATATGGATGTAACAAAGCCTGAAGATATGGAACGTTTAAAGAAGCTTCTGGCAAAAGAAAAACCAACCGTTCGCATGCTGGTGAATTGTGCGGGCTATGGTGTTATGGGTGAGTTTTCGAAGCTAAATGTGCAGGAAGAGCTTGGTATGATAGATGTGAATTGTAAGGCGTTGACACAGATGACTTATATGTGTATGCCATACATGCGTGAAAATAGTCGCATTATTCAGCTTGCTTCCAGTGCTGCGTTTATGCCCCAGCCTGGGTTTGCAGTATATGCGGCAAGCAAGGCGTATGTTAACAGCTTTTCACGTGCATTGGCAGAAGAGTTAAGGAAAAAGAAAATCTATGTTACCTCTGTCTGTCCTGGTCCTGTTGATACACCATTCTTTGATCTTGCAGAAAAGGATGGAAAGACGCTTGCAATAAAGAAGCTAGCCATGGCGCTTCCTGAAAAAGTAGTCGAAAAAGCGATACAGGATTCTTTTCATAAGCGTTCCGTTTCCGTATATAGTGGATATATTAAGGCATTCGAAGTTCTTGCGAAAACAGTTCCGCACAAACTTCTTTTAACAGCAATGCGTTACATGAAATAACGAAGGAGTACAAAATATTATGTCACAAACACAAAAGATACAAAAGGGAAATCCTTGTTATCTTAACAAACAAAAAAAAGCTGTTTTTATTAGAACGGTAATTTATTTTGCTATTTCTCTAGTCCTTTTTCTTATGGGTTATTGGGCAACCAAGACAAAAGCTAACCTTGTGACCGTGGTTGCAGTTGTTGTGGCATTGCCAGCATGCAAAAGTGCAGTATCTCTAATTATGTATCTTCGCACGCCAAAATACAGCGAGACTATTTTGCAGAATATTCAAAATGTAATAGGGGATATTCCGGTATTGTATCATCTATATCTGACCTCTTATAAGGAGAATTTTCCTTTGAACTGTATTGCTATTAGAGGAAACAATATTATGGGATATACAGAATTTGCAACCTGCAATACGACAGCCTGTGAAGAGCATATTCAGCTTATTGCAATGCAAAATAGTATAAAAAATCTAAACATTAAAATATTTAAAGGTTCCGAATTCAAGAAATATGAAGAACGTCTAAAACAGCTTCAAAATTCTGAGGTTGGGAAAAAGGAAGACGAACTTATGGAATTAATAAAGGATATATCCTTATAAAACAGAGGTAATTTATGCAACAATATGTTATTGGAGACAATGAAGCAGGACAACGCTTTGACAAATATTTAAAAAAAATATTAAAGGAAGCCCCTGACAGCTTTATCTATAAAATGTTAAGAAAAAAGAATATTGTACTAAATGGTAAGAAGTGTACAGGAAATGAAAAATTAGAAAAACAGGACATCGTAAAAATTTTCCTTGCAGATGAAACCTTTGAAAAATTTAGTGGTCAAAATGTGCATACAAATTCTGAGGCTCTACCAAAACTTTCAGAAGAACTAATTCATCAATATCAAAAAGCTTATCAAACAATTAAAAATATATCCATTATCTATGAAGATGAAAATATATTAATTCTGGATAAACCGGCAGGTATTTTATCGCAAAAGGCAGCTCCAAGTGATTTGAGTTTGAATGAATGGCTATTAGGCTATCTATTAGAAAAGGATGTCGTATCTGCGACATCTCTTTCTACTTTTAAGCCATCTATTTGCAACCGCCTTGATCGTAATACTTCAGGAATGGTTGTTTGCAGTAAATCTCTAGCTGGAAGTCAATATATGAGTCGCATTATTAAAGAAAAGACTTTAGAAAAATATTATCATTGTATTGTTCCCGGATCCGTTACTTTACATGAGCGTCTGACAGGATATCTCTACAAAGACAAAACCTCTAATAAAGTAACCATATACAAAACATTAGATGAAATTCCTGCAAAACAAAAGGAAAAGGCGGAGTTTATTGATACAGAATTCCATACCTTGCAATCAGATAAGAAGCATTCTCTCATTGAAGTGCAGATATATACCGGAAAAACACATCAAATCCGAGCACATCTAGCTTCCATAGGCCATCCAATTATCGGAGATTGTAAGTATGGTTTTGTAGATAAAAATCAACAATATAGCTCCATTGGTGTTCATTACCAGCTATTGCATGCTTATAAACTAGTATTTCCTTACATAGAAGAAGAGCGTTTTAAAAATATATCAGGTCTTATTTTAACCTGTAAAGAGCCTGAATTATTTAAAAAAGTCCTTACTTTACATAATGGGGATACGAAATAATTACGAAAACACAAAGGCAGGTAAACAAAAGAAATGGCAACTTGGAGTTCGAGAGGCCTTCGTGGCTCGCTATTAGAAGAAATGATTAATATGTCAAACGAAAAATATCGCGAGAACCGTTTGGCGTTAATTCAAAAAGTACCAACCCCAATCACCCCAATTAGAATTGATAAAGAGACAAGGCATATTACATTGGCATATTTCGACCAAAAAAGTACAGTCGATTATATTGGCGCAGTGCAAGGTATCCCGGTTTGTTTTGATGCTAAGGAGTGCGCGGTTGAAACTTTTTCCTTGCAAAATATTCATTCTCATCAGGTGGAATTTATGAAGGATTTTGAAGCACAGGATGGCATTGCTTTCTTTTTGCTATATTATACAGGAAAGGATGTTATGTATTATCTACGTTTATGTGAGCTTCTTGTTTTTTGGGAACGAATGCAGAATGGTGGTAGAAAAAGCTTTCGCTATGACGAACTGAATCCAAATTACTTTTTTCAGAAAAAAAATGGTATTATGGTCCCTTATCTTGACATGATTCAGAAAGATTTGAATGATCGATAACGGTTGACACATATCGTGAAAAAGTGTATACTACGAATAATTCGTCGTGCTAACGAAGTAGCACGTTACTGCAATAAAGCGTGTGCTGTAATTATACATTAGGCAACAGTAAATGGGTATGCCTGCGGAACAGTTACATCATTACAATAAATAGAGAAAAGAGGGTTCTTATGGATTTTACAGGAAAGAGATTAGTACATACACCTGAGGGAGTTCGTGATGTATATGGTGCAGAATTTGCATCAAAACTGAACATTCAAACTTTACTTCATGATAAGCTTCGTAGCTATGGCTATCAGGACATTCAAACTCCGACGTTTGAATTTTTTGATGTATTTAGCAAAGAAGTAGGAACAACTCCATCTAAGGAATTATATAAATTTTTTGACAAAGAAGGTAATACTTTAGTATTACGTCCTGACTTTACACCTTCCATTGCAAGAAGTGCTGCAAAGTATTTTATGGATGAGAGTATTCCTCTTAGATTTTGTTATTGTGGTAATAATTTCATTAATAATAGCAATTTACAGGGTAAATTAAAAGAAACAACTCAAATGGGTGCTGAACTGGTTGGCGATTCCAGCCCAGAAGCAGATGCCGAGATGATTGCCATGTTAGTAGAAGCTTTGATGAATGCCGGTTTAAAGGAATTCCAGGTTGCTATTGGACAGGTTGATTATTTTAAAGGACTTTGTGCAGAAGCAAAGCTTGATGAAGAAACAGAGCTTGCATTAAAGGATTTCATTTCTAATCGTAATGAATTTGGTGCACAGGAACTTTTAGAAGGAAAAAGTGTTGCTGAAGCTGATATTAAAGCTCTTTTAAATGTAAGCAATTTATTTGGTTCTTATGAAGTTCTTGATGAAGCTTTAGAATATGCACAAAATGAACGTTCTGTAAATGCTATCGAGCGTTTGAAAAAGGTATATGAACTCTTAAAGATGTATGGTGTTGAAAGATATGTTTCTTTTGACCTTGCTATGATTAGTAAATATCATTATTATACTGGAGTTATTTTCAGCGCTTATACCTACCAGATGGGTAATGCCATTGCAAAGGGTGGTCGTTACGATAATCTTCTTGAAAAATTCGGTAAACCTTCACCTGCAACTGGTTTTGTTGTAATGATTGATGACTTAATGACTGCGCTAACAAGACAAAACCTTTGCCCTGAACCTGAAAATAAGAATCTTCTTCTTGTATATCAGTGTGATATCCAGAAAGCATTGGAAGAGGCACGTAACTATCGTAAAGAAGGATATGCTACCGTTATGATGAAACAGGAACAGTCAAAAGAAGATTATGAAGCTTATGCTCAAAAACAAAATTTTGCAAAAGTCGTATTTCTGTAAAAATATTCCTGTATGAATTTCTGAATACATAGCTTGATAAAAAGAAGGAGTTAACGTAAAATGAATGAAGATATGAGATATCTTACCTTTGCACTTGGTAAGGGAAGATTAGCAAATAAAACCTTGGAACTGTTAGAAAAGATTGGAATTACTTGTGAAGAAATGAAAGACAAGGATTCCAGAAAGCTTATTTTTGTCAATGAAGAATTGAAGTTAAAATTCTTTCTTGCAAAAGGACCAGATGTTCCAACCTATGTAGAATATGGCGCAGCAGACATCGGTGTCGTAGGAGCAGATACCATCATGGAAGAGAATCGTAAAGTTTATGAGGTTCTTGACCTTGGTTTTGGAAAATGTCGTATGTGTGTATGTGGACCAGCATCTGCAAAGGAACTGTTACAGCATCATGAAATGATTCGTGTTGCCAGCAAATATCCAAAAATTGCAAAGGATTACTTTTATAACAAAAAACATCAGACAGTTGATATCATTAAATTAAACGGTTCCGTCGAATTAGGACCTATCGTTGGTTTGAGCGATGTTATTGTTGATATTGTTGAAACAGGTTCTACATTAAGAGAAAACGGACTTGAAGTATTAGAAGAAATCTGTCCATTATCTGCCAGAATGATTGTAAATCAAGTGAGTATGAGAATGGAATCACAGAGAATCAAACAGATACTTCAGGCTCTGAAGGAAGAAGTCTAAAAGAATAAAATTCTTTTAGACAGAAGTTTATGCAAAGCATAAACTTCCACGCTAAGAAAAGGAGAAAGTTTTTACATGAAGATTGTAGCATTAACAGAAGAAACAAAGAAAAATCTTCTGGAAGATTTATTAAAAAGAAGCACCAATGATTATGGTGAATATGAAAAAATTGTTGCAGATATTATTGAACAGGTAAAAACAAGAAAAGAAGACGCTATTTTTGAATATTCCTTAAAGTTTGATAAGTGTACTACAACCAGAGAAAACTTTGAAGTATCAAGAGAAGAAATTGAAGCTGCCTATTTAGAGGTTGATGAACGTTTCATTCAGGTTATGAAAAACTCTGCTAAGAATATCAGAAAATATCATGAAAAGCAGAAGCATAACAGTTGGTTTGATGCAAAGGAAGACGGCACCATTTTAGGTCAGAAGATTACACCTATGAATTCAGTTGGTGTTTATGTACCAGGTGGAAAGGCTGCTTACCCATCTACAACACTTATGAATGTTGTTCCTGCAAAAGTAGCAGGAGTTCCAAATATCATTATGACAACACCAGCAGGCGCTGATGGAAAAGTAAATCCAGCTACATTAGTTGCGGCTGATATTGCAGGTGTAAATAAGATTTTTAAGGTTGGTGGAGCACAGGCAATTGCGGCACTAGCTTACGGAACAGAAATGATTCCAAAGGTTGATAAAATTGTTGGACCTGGAAATATTTTTGTTGCTTTAGCAAAGCGTGCTGTATATGGACATGTTAGTATTGACTCTATTGCAGGACCTTCTGAGATTCTTGTTCTTGCAGACGAAAGTGCAAATCCAAGATATGTTGCAGCTGATCTTTTATCACAAGCTGAGCATGATGAAATGGCATCTGCGATTCTAATTACAACCAGTAAGAAGTTAGCAGAAGAAGTATCAAAAGAAGTTGAGATATTCACAAGCCAGCTTTCACGCAAAGAGATTATTCAGAAATCCTTAGACAATTATGGATATATTCTTTTGGCAGAAGATATGGATACTGCTATTGAAGCTGCAAATGAGATTGCATCAGAACACCTTGAGATTTTGACAGTAAATCCTTTTGATACTATGACAAAGATTAAAAACGCAGGAGCTATCTTCCTTGGCGAATATTCATCTGAGCCATTAGGTGATTATTATGCAGGACCAAATCATGTACTTCCGACTAATGGTACTGCAAAATTCTTCTCACCATTAAATGTTGATGATTATATGAAGAAATCTAGCATTATTTCTTATTCAAGACAAGCATTGCAGAAGGTTCATAAGGATATTGAATTATTTGCGGAAAAAGAAGGCTTAACTGCACATGCAAATTCTATCCGAGTTAGATTTGAAAACGAAAATAACTAACGAAAAGGAAGGCGAAAACATACTATGAGTAGAACAGCAACTATAACCAGGACAACAAAAGAAACAGATATCAATATGACTCTTAATCTGGATGGTGAAGGTATGTCAAACATTCATACCGGAATTGGCTTTTTCGATCATATGCTGGAAGGTTTTGCAAAGCATGGTTTTTTCAACCTTGATGTTGCTATAAATGGAGATCTTGACGTAGATGGACATCACACTGTTGAAGATGCCGGAATCGTACTTGGTACAGCAATTAAAGAAGCTGTTGGTGATAAAAAAGGCATAAAAAGATATGGTTATTTCATTCTTCCTATGGATGATGCTTTAGCACTTTGCGCCGTTGATTTGTGTGGTCGTCCTTACTTACAGTTTGATTGTACCTTCCCAAATGATATGGTAGGAGGTTTTGATACTTCTTTAGTTCGTGAATTTTTCTATGCGGTATCTTATAGTGCAGGTATGAATATTCACATTAAGATGTTAAGCGGCGAAAACAGTCATCATATGATAGAGGCAATTTTCAAGGCTTTTGCAAAAGCGCTTGATGAAGCAGTAGCTTATGACCCACGTATCAAAGATGTTCTTTCTACAAAAGGAGCATTAGCATAAAAAAGTGATTGCCCCAGTGGCTGAGGGGATTTTTGCTTATGGTATCACTTTCTTACGGTCTCAGCAGTGAATACTTCGACCTGCCTGAACAATTTCTTTCGGCCACATATTTGTGTCTGGATATAAAACTGAAAGGAGCTAGTTTAATAGCATGAAAAAACAATTTGACGCTTGTATCTATTTATATCAGGGAAGTGCCGTAAAGACACTGACTGACCACACCATTGTAAGCAATGATCCAGCGGCTCTTGCTGCCTATTACTGCAATAACAATGCTGATCGTATTATTGTCTTCGACCAGTCCAATACAGACGAAGAACATGAAGCAGCATTAGATATTATTAAAAAAATTGCTCTTGCCTGTGAAGTTCCTGTTATCGGTGCTGGTAATGTAAAACGTATGGAAGATGTTAAGAAGCTTATCTATGCCGGCTGTGCAAAGGCAGCATTAAATTATAGCAAAATTTCTAATGTTGAAATTACAGAAGAAGTATCAAAAAAGTTTGGAAAGAAAAAAATCCTCGCTGCTTACATGAACACAGAAGAGTTGAACTATAATAAGGTACTTTTAGAAGAGTATGTAAGTGAATTGATTTGTTTGAATCCTTCCATTATTGAAGCAAGCAAAGATATTACAACTTTACCAACTATTTGCAGTCTTGATGATGATAAGGCTGAGCAAATAAAGGAATATCTTACACTGGAAAATGTTAGTGGTGTTACCGGTAATGCGATAAATTCTCGTATTGCAGATGTTTTCCCAATGAAGCTTTCTTTTGCAAAAGAGGGAATTGCAGTAAGTGCTTGCGAAGCTTCTATGAAATGGGCTGATTTTAAACTTAATTCTGATGAAATGCTTCCAGTTGTTGTACAGGATTATAAAACAAATGAAGTATTAATGGTTGCATATATGAATGAAGAAGCTTTCAATCACACCGTTGAAACTGGTAAAATGACTTACTGGAGTAGAAGCCGTAATGAGCTTTGGATTAAGGGTGATACAAGCGGACATTATCAGTATGTAAAATCACTTTCTGCTGATTGTGATAACGATACTCTGCTTGCAAAGGTTTCTCAGATTGGTGCAGCATGTCATACAGGAAAGTACAGCTGTTTCTTTAATGAAGTATTGAAAAAGGAATACAATGATACCAATCCATTAAAAGTATTCGAAGATGTATATGCTGTCATTGCAGACCGAAAAGTTAATCCGAAAGACGGCTCTTACACAAATTACTTATTCGATAAGGGCGTTGATAAAATCTTGAAAAAGCTTGGCGAAGAAGCAACTGAAATCGTAATTGCTGCCAAGAATCCAAATGTAAATGAAATTAAATATGAAATATCTGATTTTCTCTATCACATGATGGTATTAATGGTAGAAAAAGGGGTTACTTGGGAGGAAATCATGGCTGAATTAGCCAATCGCTAACAAAAATAACGATAAAACACTAGTAAAAGGGGAATACATATGATTCATATTTTTAAGCATTTGAGAAAAAAAGTATACACAAGAGTTCTATGCATGATTCTGTCTATTGCATTAGTCTCAGCAATTCCGGCAGCCCAAACAGAGGCTGCTGTTGTTGCGCAAGGAATTGATGTTTCTAAATGGCAAGGTGTTATAAATTGGGCTGCTGTTGCGCAAAGCGGTGTTTCTTTTGCTTTTATTCGTGTAGGAAATACAAAAAAAGGTATTGATAGTACATTCTACTATAATATGCTGTCTGCACAGGCTGTTGGAATTAAAACGGGTGTTTATATCTATTCTTATGCAACAAATGTGCAGGAAGCTGCTATAGAAGCACAATTTGTTTTAGATGCAATAAAAGATTTGCCAGTTTCTTATCCGATTGTATGGGATGTTGAAGACGATGTCCAAAAAAGCATACCAAAAGAAACACTTACTCTTATGGCAAATACTTTTTGTGCGATTATCGAAGCAGAAGGCTATACTCCTATGGTTTATGCTAGTGCAAGCTGGTTTAAGAATCGATTAGGGACGATTTTTTATGATAAATGGGTTGCGCAATGGTCAAGCGCTTGCAGTATACCGGATGCAAGTGTATGGCAGTATACGGATAGTGGAAGCATCAATGGTATCAAAGGAAATGTTGATTTAGATTTTGCTCTTAAGGATTACTCAACCAGTATTATCCATACAGGATGGGTTCCAAGAAAGGGCTTTTTACATTATTACATCAATTATAAAATGCAACGAGGCTGGCTCGATTTAGGATTAGCAAAATATTATCTAGACCCATACGGAAGAATGATGACAGGCTGGTTACCATTGGAAGAGGGTATTTATTATTTACAACCAGATGGTATTATGTCTGTTGGCTTTACGCCAATCAGTAATGGTATGTATTACTTTGATTCCGATGGTAAAATGCTGGTTGGATTACAAAATCTAAGCAATGGGCTGACCTATTACTTTGCCGAAAACGGTGCAATGTATACCGGTTTTCTTGACTTACCAGATGGTAAAAGATATTTCTCAACCGACGGTCATATGCTAACCGGATTAAATATTGTTGCTAACCGTTATTATTTCTTTGATGAAAATGGTATTATGCAGACTGGATGGCAGAAAATTGGAGATAAGAAACACTTATTCACACTAGACGGTTCTATGGCTTATGGCTGGTTCTATGATGGACAGCACAGTTATTATCTTTCTACCTTGGACGGTAGCATGGTTACTGGTTTCCATACAATTGAAGGAAAGACCTATTACTTTGATGAAAACGGTCACATGATTACAGGAGCATATAATATGAATGGATTAAACTTCTTATTTGCTGCAGATGGTGTCATGTATACCGGTTGGTTTAACGATGGAATTAACACAAAATATTACGATTTAGATGGTCATATGATAACAGGGCTTGCAACAATTAATGGTTTCGTTTATTATTTTGATGATGCTGGAAATATGCAAACAGGCATTGTCGATGTAGGAGGAACTCCTTTACAATTTGATATGGATGGAAAATTTGTAATAAACTAAAAACTCTTGCTTGCACATCTACATTTAATGATTTATAGTATAATTCTGCGCAATAAGAATTAGTGCAAATTCAGAATAGATTATTGCATCGTAATTATGAAAGTACTGAATAATTACGAATTAGTAGTATTATATAGAAAGGCATGGTTATATTTATATGCGAAAACTAGCTCTAAGCGATGAAATATTAATGAAGGTTGAAAAACCGGCACGCTATATCGGTGGTGAAATCAATAGTGTAATGAAGAACAAAGATGACATATCTGTCAGATTTGCCATGTGTTTTCCTGATGTGTATGAAATTGGTATGTCACATCTTGGTATTCAGATTCTCTACGATATGTTTAACCGATTCGAGGATACCTGGTGTGAGAGAGTATACTCACCATGGCCGGATATGGATGCTGTTATGCGTGAACAGCAGATTCCATTATTCGCCTTAGAGTCACAAGATCCTATCAGAGATTTTGATTTTCTTGGTATTACCATTCAGTATGAAATGTGCTACACCAATATTTTACAGGTGATTGACTTGGCTGGAATTCCTTTACTTGCTAAGGAACGTACATGGGATGATCCTATTGTAATTGGTGGTGGTCCATGTGCCTATAATCCGGAACCAATTGCTGACTTTTTCGACCTTTTCTATATTGGAGAGGGCGAGACTCAGTATCGTGCATTACTTGATTTATATAAAGAATGTCGTGCAAAGGGTATGTCTAGGGTTGATTTTCTTGCAGAAGCTGGAAAACTTCCTGGAATCTACGCGCCACAGCTTTATGAAGTAACATACAACAATGACTTTACGATTGCAACATTTGAACCTGTACGTGAGGATATTCCTCGCACAGTTACAAAGGAACTTGTTCATGATGTTACAAATACTTATTATCCAGAAAAACTTGTTGTACCATTTATTAAGTGTACACAGGACAGAGTCGTATTAGAAATACAACGTGGTTGTATTCGTGGCTGTCGTTTCTGTCAGGCAGGACAATTATATCGTCCGGTACGTGAGCGAGACGTAGAAATGTTAAAAGACTATGCAATTAAATTGCTTGATAACACAGGATATGAAGAAATCTCACTTAGCTCATTAAGTTCTAGTGACTATTCACATTTAGAAGAGCTTGTAAACTTCTTAATTGATGAATGCCGCAATAAGAAGGTAAATATTTCCTTACCTTCTCTTCGTATTGATGCTTTTTCACTTGATGTTATGGAAAAGGTACAGGATATCAAGAAGAGTAGTCTAACTTTTGCGCCAGAAGCAGGAAGCCAGAGACTTCGTAATGTTATCAATAAAGGATTAACAGAAGAAGTTATTTTGAATGGTGCAAAGCTTGCCTTTGAAGGCGGTTGGAATCGTGTAAAACTCTACTTTATGCTTGGACTTCCAACAGAAACAGAAGAAGATATCAGAGGTATTGCAGAACTCTCTAATGAGATTGCAAAAGCCTACTATGAAACAGTTCCAAAGGAAAAGAGAAATGGTAAGGTACAAATTGTAGCTAGTACTTCTTTCTTTATTCCAAAGCCATTCACGCCATTCCAGTGGGCATCTCAGAATACAAAAGAGCAGTTCATTGAAAAGGCATATATAACAAAACGAGCTGTTATGGAGCAGTTAAATCAGAAGAGCATTAAATACAACTGGCATGAAGCAGATGCAAGTGTAATGGAAGGTATTCTTGCGAGAGGTGATAGAAGAATCGCTCCTGTTATTTTAAGCGCCTATAAAAAAGGCTGTATTTTTGATGCATGGGGTGAATACTACAAACATGACATCTGGATGGAAACCTTTGCAGAATGCGGTATTGATACCTCTTTCTATACAACACGTGAGCGTGATTTGGATGAAATTTTCCCATGGGATTTTATAGATTGTGGTGTTACGAAAGAATTTTTGAAGAAGGAATGGTTAAAAGCGTTAGAAGAGGATACTACAAAAAACTGTAAATTGCAGTGTAACGCTTGTGGAGCTGCCCGTTTTGGATGCGGCATCTGTTTTGAGCCACGCAACCAGAAGGAGGACGTATAGATTATGAAGCTTAGAGTAAAATTTTCCAAGCATGGTGCAATTAAATTTATAGGTCACCTTGATGTTATGCGATATTTTCAGAAAGCAATTCGCCGTGCAGGCGTTGACATTGCTTATACAGGAGGCTTTAGCCCTCACCAGATTATGTCTTTTGCCGCACCACTCGGTGTTGGACTTGAAAGTAATGGCGAATATATGGATATCGAAGTAAATTCTTTAACCAGTACACAGGATACGTTAGAACGTCTGAATCAGCAGATGGCAGAAGGTATTTCGGTTTTAGAAGTAAAATTACTTCCTGACAATGCAGGTAATGCCATGGCGAGCGTAGCTGCTGCAAAATATACAATTCGTTTCCGAGAAGGTTATGAGCCTGATTTTGAATATAAAACACTGTTAGATGAATTCTATCAGCAGGAAGAAATCATTGTAACCAAAAAAACAAAAAAGAGCGAATCAACCTTTGATATGAAGCCATTTATCTATGACTGTCATGTAAAAGAAGATGGTTCGATTTCCCTTACTGTTGATGCCAGTAGCTCAGGTAATATTAAGCCGAGTCTTGTTATTCAGGCATTTTATGAAAAATATGGGAAAACTTTGAATGAGATAGCACTTATGGTTACACGTGAGGAAACCTATACAAACATTGGTGATGAAACTCAGCGAAATTTAGTTCCTTTAGGAACCGTAGGAGATGATTTCTAATGATAGCTTCAAAATTACTTTTGTCAAAATATCAAAACGGAATCCTTTCCTTACTCTTAAAGAATAATCGCATCGAAGAAATTTCGTATTCTTCCAATAGTGATAATGGAAAAATCGGAGATATTTACGTTGCAAAGGTACTTAATGTTGTTAAAAATATTAATGCAGCATTCTTAGATTATCAAAAGGGAAAACGTGGCTATCTGCCTATTTCATCAAAATATGTTCCTGTTCTCCTAAACAGAACCTATGATGGCCGTATACTTGCAGGTGATGAGATTCTTGTTCAAATGGAAAAAGAAGCTATTCGTGAAAAAGAACCTGTTTTTACCATGAATCTGTCACTTGCAGGAAAATATAGCGTAATAACCAATGCTAACACAACCAAAAGTGTTTCAAGCAAACTAGGAAAACAGGATAGAGAACGACTAAGAGAGTGTATTCCGTCAGAATGTGAATATGGAATTGTAATAAGAACCAATGCGAAAGAACTTCTCCAAAGAGGTGATTTGTCCGCATTAGAAACCGAGTGTTCACAATTAATAATGCAAATGGATAAGCTATTAAGAGAAGGCATACACAGAACATGCTATAGTCAGATTTATCAGGCACCTGCATCCTATTTTACAGAACTTCGTGATCATACTTCTTGGGAATACGAACAGATTGTAACAGATGATGAAATGATATATCACGAAGTAGAAGGTTTTTTAACAACCTATATGCCTGAGAAAAAGGCTCAATTAACCCTTTATCAGGATGAAACGGTCACACTTCACAAGCTGTATGGAATTGAAACAAAAATACAGGAATTATTACAGACAAAGGTTTGGTTAAATTCCGGTGCTTATTTAGTTATCGAACAAACAGAAGCAATGTATGTAATAGACGTAAATTCAGGTAAAAACATTACCAAAAAGCCTACAGATTCCTATATTTTATTGATTAATATGGAAGCTGCAAGAGAGATTATGAGACAGATTCACCTGCGTAATTTATCTGGTATCATTCTTGTTGATTTCATTAACATGGAAGAAGACTCCATGAAAGAACAGCTTATGCAGGAATTGAAAAAGCTTGCGCGCCTTGATCGCATACCTACAACCATTGTTGATATGACTGCATTAGGTCTGGTCGAGATAACACGTAAGAAAACAAAACGTTCCTTAAAGGCACAATTAAATCTATCATAAAAAGAAATTATTTTAACCAGAGGCATATGACATCAATCACAACCTGCCTCTGGTATTTTTTGTCAGGATATTACTGTTGGAAGCAGTATTGATACATTTTACTATTAAAATGAATAAAAAAATGTTGACTTTTCAAAAACAGAATGGTATCATTTATGAGTATGCCGCATAGCGAGGTCAAAATATGTCATTAGACATTACCGAAGCTAGCGAGTAATTTTTTAGGAGGTGCAATATGTACGCAATTATTGCAACAGGTGGAAAGCAGTACAAGGTTTCCGAAGGTGATGTTATTAAGGTTGAAAAGCTTAATGCTGAAGCTGGAAGCACTGTAACTTTTGACAAGGTTATTGCTGTTAGCAATGATTCTCTTAAGGTAGGCGCAGACGTTGCTTCTGCAACTGTAACAGCTACTGTTATGGAGCAGGGAAGAGGCAAGAAGGTTATCGTTTACAAGTATAAGAGAAAGACAGGCTATCACAAGAAGAACGGTCATAGACAAGCATACACACAGGTTAAGATTGATAAGATCAACGCTTAATAAATGTTATTGGTTTCGTTAATATGACTACAGTT
This sequence comes from Lachnospiraceae bacterium, assembly GCA_036310845.1. Classification (GTDB taxonomy): domain Bacteria; phylum Bacillota; class Clostridia; order Lachnospirales; family Lachnospiraceae; genus COE1. The sequence goes on from JAXJRB010000058.1 coordinate 54,596, forward strand.
ACCATTTATAAATCTGATGATGGTATCTACAAAGGTTTTACCTGTAAGGGGCATGCAGGCTATGCAGTATCCGGTAAGGATATTATATGTGCTTCCATTTCTATTCTTGTCATTAATACTATTAATTCTCTTGAAGAGCTTGCTGGACAGGAGATGCATGTTAAGGCTGACGAGAACACAGGTTACATAGACTGTCATTTTACACAGGAATGTAATGAGAAATCAAAGCTTTTGTTAGATTCGATGATATTGGGTTTAGAAAGTATTGTTCAACAAGGTGGCAAGAAATATTTAAAACTCAGATTCGAGGAGGTGTAAAACCATGATGAAATTAAACCTTCAGTTTTTTGCTCATAAGAAAGGTGTAGGTTCTACTAAGAACGGTAGAGATTCCGAATCCAAGAGATTAGGTGCAAAAAGAGCAGACGGTCAGTTCGTAAAGGCAGGCAACATTTTATATAGACAGCGTGGAACAAAGATTCATCCAGGCGTTAATGTTGGTAGAGGCGGAGATGATACATTATTCGCATTAGTTGATGGTGTACTCAGATTCGAGAGAAAAGGAAGAGATAAGAAACAGGCTTCCGTATATCCTGTAGAGGAGAAATAAGACTTTTTTAAGTTTTATCCTATAGTTACGAATGTATTAAGGCTTCAGGTACACCTGAAGCCTTTTCATATAAAAATGGTGCGTGCCGGCGCACGCACTATGTACACTACGTTACAGCAATTTCCTATCACATAAAGAGCATGTGTACTGACATGCCAGTACACAAGTAGAAAGGATAAAATTTATGTTTGCAGATAGAGCCAAAATATATATAAGAAGTGGTAAAGGTGGCGACGGTCATGTTTCCTTCCGAAGAGAAAAATATGTGCCAAATGGTGGACCAGATGGCGGTGACGGCGGTCATGGCGGAAGCGTTATTTTTGAGGTAGATGAAGGTCTGAATACACTTACAGACTTTAGACATATAAGAAAATATTGTGCTCAGGATGGAGAAAATGGTGGTAAGAAGAATTGCCGTGGTAAAAACGGTGAAGATATTATTATCAAGATTCCACAGGGTACTGTTATTAAAGAGTTAGAATCTGGAAAAATTATCGCTGATATGTCAGGAGATAATCGTAGACAGGTTATTTTATCAGGCGGTAAAGGTGGTAATGGTAACCAGCATTATGCAACATCGACAATGCAGGCTCCAAAATATGCCCAACCTGGACAACCTTCTAAGGAATTAAATCTTTTCCTTGAATTAAAGGTTATAGCTGATGTTGGACTTGTTGGTTTCCCTAATGTAGGAAAATCAACCTTATTATCACGTGTATCCAATGCAAGACCTAAGATTGCTAATTATCATTTTACCACCCTAAATCCACATCTTGGAGTGGTAGACTTAGATGATAGTAATGGATTTGTAATTGCAGATATTCCCGGATTAATTGAAGGAGCTTCTGAAGGAATTGGTCTTGGTCATGAATTCTTGCGTCATATTGAAAGAACAAAGGTCCTTATTCATCTTGTAGATGCTGCATCTACCGAAGGAAGAGATCCTATTGAAGACATTTATACTATTAATAAAGAATTAGAAGCATATAATGAAGATATTGCAAAGCGTCCGCAGGTTATTGCTGCTAATAAAGTAGATGCTATTTATGATGACGGCAGCGGTGTGGACCCGGTTCAGAAGATTCGTGATGAATTTGAACCAAAGGGAATAAAGGTATTCCCTATTTCTGCTGTTTCCGGAGAAGGAATGAAAGAACTTCTGTATTACGTCAATGGTCTGTTAGCAGAAATCAATGAACCACCAACTGTATTTGAGCCAGAATTCAATCCAGATACCGAAATCGTAACTGGTAATGAGCCATATACGGTTGAATATAATGCAAAGGATAATGAATACGTTGTAGAAGGTCCTCGTATCGAGAAGATGCTTGGTTATACAAACCTTGAATCAGAAAAAGGCTTCAAGTTCTTCCAGCACTTCCTCAAAGACAATGGTATTCTTGACGAGCTAGAAGCATTAGGAATTCAGGAAGGTGATACCGTTCGTATGTATGGTCTTGCCTTTAACTATTATAAATAACGTAACTATTTAGTATCTTCATAGTTACGAGAAAAGCATGGAGGAAACACATATGACAAGTAAACAGAGAGCTTATTTAAAGGGACTTGCCATGAATATTGATCCGATTTTCCAGATAGGAAAATCCTCTGTAACACCGGAAAATATAGAAGCAATCGGAGAAGTATTTAACACAAGAGAATTAGTGAAAATTGCTGTTCTTAAAAACTGCCTTGATGACCCAAAAGAAATTGCAAATGTAGTTGCGGAAAGAACGCGTTCTCAAGTTGTTCAAGTCATTGGAAAAAAATTTGTTTTGTATAAACCATTTAAGGAAAATCCAAAGATTGTTTTACCTAAATAATCTATTATAATTTCCTTTTATCCAAGGAGATATTCATGGAACAAACAAGAAAAATAGGCATTATGGGGGGAACCTTTAATCCAATTCATAATGGACATGTAGCACTTGCCGATGCCGCTTATAAGACTTTTTCACTGGACAAAGTACTTTTTATGCCTAGTGGTAATTCTTATATGAAACAGCATGTTTTAGACAATTCAAAACGTGTTAGTATGGTTTCAAAAGCAATTGAATCCATATCCTATTTTGAATTGTCTACGATAGAAGTTGAAAGGTTTGGTAATACTTATACCAGCGAAACTTTGCAACAGTTAACGCAGCAGAATCCAGATGTTCAATATTATTTTATTATGGGTGCAGATTCTCTTTTTCATATAGAAAAATGGAAAGATCCAGAAATAATATTTCAATTATCAACCTTAATCTGCATGGTACGTGATGACTATAATATGGCAGATATTAAGAAAAAGGGGGCTGAACTAGCCCAAAGAGGCGCTGATATTCTGTATTTAAATATGCCTAAAATTGATATTTCGTCCACTGATATCAGAAATAGAGTAAAGCTTCATCAATCCATTTCCGAATTAGTGCCTGAAAAAGTAGAAAAATACATTTTACAGGAGCACTTATATGAAAAAGAATATTAAGAAATATATTAAAAAACGTCTGACAAAAGAGCGCTATCGACATTCATTAGGTGTAGCTTATACAGCTATTGCACTTGCAATGAAGTATAATCCTGATACATCAAACTCTGATTTTATGAAAAAGGCAGAGTTAGCAGGTTTGCTTCATGACTGTGCGAAAAATATGGATAATGATAAGAAAATTCACATATGTGATAAGAATAATATTTCTTATTCTAGCTTGGAGGCAGAGAATGCGTTTTTGCTACACGGAAAAGTAGGTGCCTATATTGCAAAAACCAAATTTGGCATTGAAGATGAAGATATTTTAAATGCAATTATATGGCATACAACTGGGCGTCCAGGTATGTCTATCTTGGAAAAGATTATTTTTATTGCTGATTATATTGAACCATCCAGAAAACCACTTCCAGAGTTGGATTATATCAGAAAGCTTGCTTTTGAAGATTTAGACATGGCTATGAAAGCAATACTTGTAAATATCATTAAGTATCTTCAATTAAATAACAAGCCTTTTGATTCCATGACGCAAAAAACTTATGACAGCTATAACAAAGTATAGGATATTTATAGATAGTCACCTTTATTTTGAAAGAGGAATATATAATGAATATAGAAAAAAGTATTAAGACAGTAATTGATGCATTAGAAGATAAAAAAGCAGAAAATATCAAAATTATTCAGATTGGTGAAATTTCTTCTGTCGCAGATTATTTCATTATTACAAACGGAACCAACAAAAGCCAAGTTCAGGCATTAGCAGATAACGTAAACGAAAAGCTTGGACGTGAAGGTATATATGCAAAGCAAGTAGAGGGCTATAATAGTGCCAATTGGATTCTAATGGATTATAGTGACTTTGTTGTTCATGTTTTTGATACAGAAAGCCGTCCATTCTACGATTTAGAAAGAATATGGCGAGATGGAACAGTAGTAGAAACAAGCTCATTTGAAGGATAGTTTCTTACGAAATTCTTGTCTTATCCTCACTACAACAGCATTTCCTATTTTCAAAAGGGTCTGTGAAAAATCACTTTTTCACAGACCCTTTTACTATTTTACTTATATAAACGGAATACACCATATACCTTTCCAAGAATATCAACATGGTCAACAATAATCGGTTCCATAGTGTCATTCTCTGGCTGTAAACGATAATGGCCATTTTCCTTATAGAAAGTTTTAACTGTTGCTGAATCATCAACTAATGCAACAACTGTATCTCCATTGTTGGCAGTATTACAACACTGTACAAAAATCTGATCACCATTAAAAATTCCAGCATTAATCATGCTGTCTCCTTTTACCTTTAATACAAAAGAATCTCCATTTGGCACCATATCTGTAGGAATAGGAAAGTAGCCCTCTATGTTTTGTTCTGCAAGAATTGGTTGACCTGCAGCAACTGTTCCTACAATAGGGATGCTTGCCATTTCATGACGGACCATCTGAAAACTATCATCCATAATCTCAATTGCCCTTGGCTTTGTTGGATCTCTTCGTATGTAACCGTTCTTCTCCAAAGTTTCTAAATGAGAATGTACAGAGGACGTAGACTTCAAATTAACAGCTTCGCAAATCTCACGTACAGCAGGTGGATAACCTTTTTTAAGTATCTCACCCTTTATATATTCTAAAATTTCTTTCTGTTTTGCAGTAATCTTACCATATGCCATAAACAGTCCCTCCTTATTAATAACATAATATCACAATCATAAAGCAAAAGCAAACACATATTCCAAATACTTGTTCGGATTTTGCACAAAACCAATTGACAAACAAACAGTTGTTCTGTATAATCTAAAATACAAACAGCCGTTCGGAATAGATGTTCGATATATAGTGCGAAGGAGGATATTATTGATGAAAAAAGATACTTATTATTCTCGCTCAAAAATGAAACAGAAGATTAGGAAGAAACAAGTTCGAAGGAATATGATTCTTCTTGTGCTATCAACTATTCTTTTATCTTCTTGCCTTGTATTTTTAGCATCTATGTCTATTCAGGCAAGTGATAAGGAGCACCAGCAACAAGTTGCATATAAATACTTTAAAAGCATTTATATCGCTGAGGGAGATACTTTGTGGTCAATCGCAGATGAGCATATGGATGCACATTATTCTAATCAACAGGAATATATTAGTGAAGTAAAACGAATGAATTCTTTAACATCTGATCACATTGAATGTGGCAATTATTTAATAGTACCATATTTTTCTACCGACTATTTAATAAACTAAATTAAATAGATGTATCATATAATAAATCTTAGGAATAGCAAATATAAAATGAGTCCAAAACAACGGCTTTATTATCAAAAACGTAACATGAAATCCTGCCCATTTTGTAAAGGCAGACGTAGAAAAAAATATCATTATTTTTAAAAATTCAAGCCAGAGAAAATCTCTGGCTTGAAAATAAAGTTCATTTTTTAATATTTTTACCACTTTAAAAAATTAAGTTTACACGGAGATAAAGTTCATTTTTGGGTGTTTTTCTGCAAAAATTTTTTTACTTATTTTTTTTTACACATTTTTTTAAGGTTCTCTTAACTTTACCGCATTTGCAGCTTTACGACGCCTTTCATCTTCAATTGCTGCATAATGCTTTCTAGTTGTATTTACATCCTTGTGTCCTAGCACATCAGCCACAAGATAGATATCGCCTGTTTCGCGGTATAATGATGTACCATATGTACTTCTTAACTTATGTGGTGTTATTTTCTTCAAATTAGTAACAAGAGAAGAGTATTTCTTCACAAGTTTTTCTACTGCACGTACGGATATTCTTTTATTCTGCATAGAAAGGAATAATGCATTTTCATGACCATCTACAGGAATAATCAGGTTTCTTTTTTCAAGATAATCAAATAATGCGGTTTCAACCTCTTCGCCAAAATAAATAACAGCCTCATAACCACCTTTACGACGTATTTTAATACCATTATTTTTGAAATCTAAATCCTGCAAATCAATCCCAACACACTCTGATACTCGAATACCTGTTCCAAGCAATAGCGTTAATAGCGCTACATCTCGGATTTTTGTTTTTTCATGATAATGTAATTGTTGTTTTGTTAGATTTACACCTGATTCTACCGTATCAAGCAAAATGGCAACCTCATCTGCATCCAAACGCACGATTTCTTTTTGATGTAGTTTAGGCATAGGAACAAGAGATGCTGGATTTTTTTCAATTAATTCATTTCGGAAAAAATAGTTATAAAAACTCCTTAACGAAGCCAACTTTCTAGATTTCCCTCGTTCATCATTCATATATTCTTTGCCATCCTTGATGTAATAGGAACAATATTCCAAATATTCTTCAATATCAAGTCTTGTAATCTGATCCAACATTTCAAGTGGATAATCCCTAATTTTCATCTTTTGAAAGCCAGGATTGTTCTCATGCATATATTCAAAGAAAACACGTAAATCATAGGCATATGCTATTCTAGTACGTGATGATGTATATTCCTGCATTCCACGAAAATACTGCGAACAAAACGGTGGAAGAGTATCTAAAAGTTCTCTAAGATGGACAATATTTTTTTTATTAAGTTCTTCATGATAATTGGTATTATTTTTTTCCAATGTAGCTTTCCCATCCTTTCAAATCGCTACGTAATATGGCTGTAAACATTCTTTCTTTTACGCCTGGATTTTCTCGATTCAATTGCGCTAACAATTGTGTCACATATTCTCTACGCGTATTACCATCAGCAGGGCATGGACTTTTCACAACAGGAACTTCGTTTTTATTAACAAATCCTATTACATCTGCTTCATTCACATACATAAGTGGTCGAATCACTGTTAAATCCATTCTATCCAAATACGTTACGGGTGAGAATGTATGAAAACGTCCTTCGTATATCAAGGACATAAGCATTGTTACTACTACATCATCCTTGTGGTGAGCATAAGCAATCTTATTACAGCCTAAGGATTTCATAGCCTCATTTAGCGCCCCTTTTCTCATTTTAGCGCATAAGGAACATGGATTATCCTCCTTACGATCTTCAAAGATAATCTTAGCAATTTCTGTGTTTACAACCTTATAAGGAACTTGAAGCTCTTCGCATAAAGCAATTATTTTCTTCAAATCTAAATTCTTAAACCCTAAATCAACAGTAACAGCGTATAATTCAAATTTTTTCGGATAAAATCTTTTTAAACCATTTAACGCATAGAGCAGTGCAAGACTATCTTTTCCGCCAGAAATTCCAACAGCAATTTTATCCCCCTCCTCAATCATTTGGAAATCATCAATTGCTCTACGGACAAAGCTCATCAATTGTTGTAACTTCATTTATCAATCTATCCTCTCTAAAATTATAATAAAAATTCATAATAACCATGGCATCACATTTTGTTTGTGCTATAATAAAATAAATGGATTATTGTTTGAATTATGTGCGTATAAATATGTAAGTATACTCATTGAGTATTTTATCAAACTTTCTATCTTCTGAACAGTTTCATATTACTATTTTATCGTAATTTATTCAGTACTTTCATAATAAATTACGTCACATCGAAGATTCAAGCACTAATATATATCATATAATTCATAAAGGATAGGAGCTTAATATAATTTTATGAAAAGAAACAAAAATCAAATTCGTTGGGGAATTACTGCCTTCCTTGTCATATTGGCAAGTCTTCTTTCTTATTATATCATATTTCATATTGATAATTTTAAGGGAATAATAAGTAAACTAATTGTAATATTAATGCCTGTAATAGATGGAATGATAATTGCTTATTTGTTAACTCCACTTTTAAACTATTTTGAACGCAAGTTTGTAAAACCTTTTTTTAATCTATTTCCATTTAAGATAAATATCAAACATCAGAGAATGTGTTCTATATTAGTAACAATGATTATTGTTTTTTTGGGTTTTTACGTATTCTTTGCAATGGTAATTCCACAAATCTCAACAAGCATTATGACTATTATTGAACAGTTTCCAACATATGTTAATACTTTAACAATTTGGGTTTCGAAAATACTGAATGATAATCCGGAATTTGCGATTTTTATTACAGATATGATTAATGAGTACTCCGTTGATCTTAATAATTTCTTTAATGTTAAAATCATTCCAGAAATTAATAATGTAATTGTGACTGTTTCAAAAAGTATTGTTTCCATATTAACTGAATTTTGGAATCTAATAATAGGTATTATTATTTCCTTTTACTTGCTTGGTAGTAAAGAGAAATTTGCTGCACAAGCCAAAAAATGTATTTATGCCTTTTACTCATTGGAAACAGCTAATCGCTTCATTAGCAACACGCGTTTTGCAAATAAAACATTTGGAGGATTCTTTGTTGGAAAGATTATAGATTCAATCATCATTGGTATCCTTTGTTTTATATGTACCAGCATTATGGGAACACCTTTCTGTGTATTAATCAGTGTAATTGTTGGTGTAACAAATATTATTCCATTTTTTGGACCATTTTTAGGTGCAATACCATCTATCTTATTAATATTATTTATTGATCCAATACAAGCTCTATATTTCCTTGTTTTTGTATTAATTCTTCAGCAGGTAGATGGAAATATTATTGGTCCCAAAATCTTGGGAAGTTCAACCGGTTTATCAAGTTTCTGGGTTATTTTCTCCATTACTTTATTTGGAGGACTTTGGGGTATCTTTGGTATGATTATAGGCGTACCTATATTTGCCATAATATTTGCTTCTATAAAGTCATTAATAGAATCAAAGCTCTCTTTAAAAAATTTACCTCCAGAAACAGCAAAGTATTTGCGTTTACTTTATATCGATCCTGATAATATGGAATTAATTAATTTTTCCGAAGAAGACAGCAAACCATTTTCACAAATTACACAGATACGTGTAAAACTGCAGGATAAGAGTAATAAAGTTGCTAAAATCAATAAATCACCTCTAGAAAAACATAATAACCAAGATAGAGAGTAATCTCTAAGAAAGCAAAATGGACTAAGTAAAACCCACCAATACCGATTAGTTTATTCGTTAAAGTTGTCTTTTGCGAATAGTTGCATCTCGCATGGCAAATCGTTTATACACGGTATTCTACCCAAAAAAGCCCTCTAGATTTTAAACTTGGGGCTTTTTCTTAATCATATTATCTGTAAATGCAATGTTTGTACATTTGCAGATAATATAGAAATTTTATGTGTAATATTTTTTATGAATCACATGAGAAATAAATGTGAAAAATAAGTATCCAAATAGTGAACCACAAATATTATTCAGTATACGATAATAAATTGCTCCTTGCATTCCTAAAAATTCAGAAGCAATCATCATTGCACCCAATGAATTAAATACTGCCTGCCATCCATAACTTGCAGAAAAACCGACTCCAATACCACCAATTATTCCAAATGTAAAATACAGTTTTTCCGGAATCACGTGATATAGAATTATAAAAATAATACTTCCTATTGAATTTCCCCAAATTCGTCCAGAAACTCTATGCTTAATATCTTCATGAAAAGGCTGTATGACAGACATCGTAGCAATTCCGGCCCACATTGGTCTTTCAAATCCCAATAAACTGGCCATAAATATCATCAGTGCACATCCAATTGTAATGGCTATTTGCCACTTTCCTCTTGTAGATGTAATACGAAACTCCTTTAGCAAATCAATAATATTTCTTTTGTAATTCTTTTTTCTATGATTACGATAATATACAACGATTGTCAGAATTGCTCCCACAAAAATTGCCCAAAGACGCATCTTATACGCTTCACCAACAACATCATATCCAAACAATAATAAATATCCTAATACAAGTGTGGATTGATTAAAAAAGATAACATTATGACATCCTAAAATCATCAATAAAAAGATACAAACTACATTTGTTAATAACTGAAATCCCAAACCACCACAATTTGCAAGTCGAGGTCCAAATGCCAAGATAAGAATATTGTTCACTCCGTTCCAGTAACGTGCGCCGCTAGGCGCACAACACAAAAAATAAGCTTACCACAAAAGTATGGCAAGCCTATTTTCTTAACACTCAAATCTTTCTTATCATACTAAAACTCTTCTTTTACTGCTTCCAATTTCTCTATTACCTTATCACACCAAACATCAAATTCTTCATCTTCAATTTGTAATTCTTTATGAGCTAGGATATATTCTATTGTTTTCCTTAGTCCTTGCTCTGTACGAACAGTTGCTGCAAATCCTGGAACTGTTTTTTTAATCTTCGAATTATCAAACACGACCGTATTAGCCTTATCTCCTATCAAACTTCCTGTAAAATCATAATTACTAACAGAAGCCAAAAAATCAGATGATACATAATAAGGTTTCAGCTCTACTCCAAGGCAATCTGCAATTATTTGGTAGATTTGTGTCCATGTTACTGATTCATCAGAGGTAATTTGAAAAGCTTCTCCAATAGCACGTGGATTACCTAGTAAACCAATAAACCCTTTTGCAAAGTCTTCATTAGAAGTAAGCGTCCATAAGGAGGTTCCATCTCCATGAATAATGACTGGCTTTCCCTCTAGCATTCTCTTAAGAACTTGCCAGCTTCCCTTATTTCCATGCACTCCTACTGGTACAGAACGCAATCCATAAGTATGACTTGGCCGCACGATAGTAATTGGAAAACCTGTTTCACGGTACATGTTCATCAAATATTCTTCACATGATATTTTATCACGAGAATACTTCCAATATGGATTGGCTAAGGTAGTAGCTTCTGATATTCTATAATCCTTAACAGGCTTATGATAAGCCGATGCAGAACTAATATAAACATATTGCTTTGTTTTATCCTTAAAAAGCCGGTAATCACGTTCTAGCTGTTCTGGAACAAAGCCTATAAATTCACATACAACATCAAAAGACATACCTTCTAATTTCTTAAGTACATCTGCTTCATCATTTATATCTGCCATAATTTTTACTACATTGGTTGGAACATTATCATTCTTGTTTCCTCTATTAAGCAAAAATAATTCATGTTCTGTTTCAGATAATTGTTGCGTTATGGCTGTACTGATTGTACCAGTTCCACCGATTATAAGTATTCTCATTTTCTTCTCGCCTCAAATTCTGTAATATATTGAGTAATCAATTTTACCGTTCCGTCAATACCAAGAACACTGCTATTGATACATAAATCATAACTGTCAGCACGTCCCCACTTTTTCGTAGAATAGTAATTATAATAACTTTGACGCTGCTTATCCTTTTTTATCATCATATCTTTAGCTTTGTCATCGGAGATGTCATACTTTTCCATAATTCTTCTAATCTTAGATTTCTCGTCTGCATAAATAAATATATTAAGACAGTTATTAAATTCCTGAAGTGCATAATCTGCACATCGTCCCACAATAACACAAGGCTCTTCCTCAGCAATTTTTTTAATAGTATCAAATTGTGCCATAAAAACTTTGTGACTAATTGGCATATCTACAAATGATGAAGAATTATATCCAAAAGTATAAGTATCCATTACTAAATTATAAAGAAATGAATTTGTCGGTCTTTCATCATGGTTTTTCAACATTTCCTCACAAAATCCACTTTCCTGCGCTGCTCTTGAAAGAAGTTCTTTGTCAAAATATTTTATACCATAATGTTGTGCTAATTTTTCTCCTATCACATGTCCTCCCGAACCAAACTGGCGACCAATTGTAATAATTGTATTCATATTTCTTCCACCTTTCCATTTATCAAAATAGCATCGCTTTTTGTGCTTTTTATACAAAAAAAGCATACATATTCATATTTCTTATTCACATTATACAAAAGAATTATGTAAATATCAATCCTTTATAAATAATGATATTTATATTTTTTGAAAACTAGGCTCGATGCCTTTGTTAGTCGTAGTTATCAGTTAGTTCAAGAAGAACGTTGCAAAAGGTTGCGAAGCAATGGTTTGGTATTATAATATATATCTTTATAGGTAAAAGCAAGAAGGCACCTTTCTGATATAAAAAGCAGGATAGGTATCTTGAATGTTCAAAATATCTATCCTGCTTATTAGCGAGGGAACTGCTTTATCACAGAGTGCTTTTTTCACAGCCCCTTTCCTAATATCCTTATTCTTTTCTAAGTTTTCTTAAAATATCTTCAAAATAATCCGGCAATGGTGCTTCAAACTCCATATATTCTTTTGTTGATGGATGCACAAAGCCAAGTATCATTGCATGTAATGTCTGACCATTTACCTTATAAGGTGACTTAGCACTAGAATATACATCATCACCTAAAAGAGGATGCCCAAGACTAGTCATATGCACACGAATTTGATGTGTTCTTCCTGTTTCTAACCTACATTCAATATAAGTAAACTTATCAAAACGTTCTAATACCTTATAATGTGTGATCGCATGCTTCCCATTGGTTTCATTAATTGCCATTTTCTTTCTGTCATTAGGATGTCTACCAATTGGTGCATCTATGATACCTTCATCCTCTTTAATACGCCCCCACACAATTGCGCGATAGCGACGATTAATAGAATGCTCCTTTAGCTGAGAAGCAATATCATTATGGGCCTCATCATTTTTACAAATAATTAAAGAACCTGTTGTGTCTTTATCAATGCGATGTACAATTCCTGGTCTCATAACACCATTAATTCCAGAAAGTGCATCTTTACAATGGAACATAACTGCATTTACAATTGTTCCTTCATAATGTCCAGGTGCTGGATGAACTACCATATCTTTAGACTTATTAATAATCAATATATCTGAATCTTCATAAATTATATCTAACGGAATATCTTGCGCAGGAATATCTGGCTCAACACTATCAGGAATTATGAAACGAACCTTATCTTCGACACGAACTTTATAATTGGCCTTTACAGGTAAACCATTTACATATACGTTTCCATCCTTAATTATCTTTTGAATATAGGAACGCGATAAAGATTCCATATATCCGCAGATACATTTATCAATTCGTTCATCTTCCATTTCAGGAATAATATCAAAAATCACTTCATTCATACTATTTTACATCACGGAACTTCTTAGTTCTAAAGGATAAGAATTCCAAATCGCTTTCTTTATATACAAAAAGTAACAAAATAACAATATATATTGCCGCGCAGGTAACATAAATGTCTGCAACATTGAAAATTGGAAAATTAATTAAACTAAAATAGAAAAAATCTACCACATAATCAAATCTTAATCGATCAATCATATTTCCAATCGCACCGGCTGCAATAAATACAAGTGCAATATGAAGCTTTGTATACTTTTTCTGATTTGGTGTTTTAAATAATACATACGCAATTACTGCCAAGATTACAACAGCAATAAAAACGAAAAAGAATTTCTGATCTTGTAGCATTCCAAAGGCAGCACCTCTATTTTCAAGATAATTAAACTCAAATACACCATCTACTACCTTTAATGATTCTTGACCTTTCAGATATACTATTGCAAAATATTTTGTAATCTGATCTAAAAAAATTAATATTGCCAAAAAAATAACATCAATTAGCAAAATAATACTTTTTCTTTTATTCATGCTCATCCTCTTCACTATAATAAATTTCTTTAATGCCCTCTAGAATTTCTTCTTGAGTAACCGTTGAATCAATGATTGCCTTACCTACTTTTTTAAGAAGAATAAACTTAATCTGATTTCCTTCCATTTTCTTATCTGATGCTGTCAATGCAAGAATTTCTTCAGGATTAATATTATCAATAGAAATAGGTAGATTAAATGGAACAAACATATCTCGGATTTCATAATATTCATCCATAGATAATAAATTTTTCTTCCATGATATATATGCTGCAGCAACACTTCCTAACGCAACACACTCTCCATGCAACAATTCAAAATGCATTGCCTTTTCAATTGCATGACCAATCGTATGACCAAAGTTTAATATTGCACGTTCACCCTTTTCAGTAGGATCTTTTTCTACCACCAGTTTCTTAAAGGTACAGCTTTTAACTACCATTTCTTCTAAAATTTCTAAATTTCTATCATGAATCTCATACATATGGTCAATAATCCATTCATAGAAAGTAGCATTTTTAATCAGTCCATATTTCATGACTTCAGCCATTCCAGCGTAATATTGTCTATCATCTAAGGAACAAAGTACCGCAAGATTCATATATACCAATTTAGGCATATAAAAAGCTCCAACCATATTCTTATATTGATCGAAATCTACTCCTGTTTTTCCGCCTACGCTACTGTCAACCTGTGCCAACAAAGTAGTTGGAATCTGTACAAAGTCTATACCTCTTAGATACGTTGCTGCAACAAAACCAGTAATATCTCCTACAACACCGCCACCTAATGCTAAAAGCATATCTTTTCTTTCAAATTTATTCTGTATTAAAAATTCATATATATTTTTTACTGTATCAAGATTCTTACTTTTTTCTCCATTAGGAAATGAAAAAACAATTATTTGTTTACATTTATCCTTTAATACATTGCATACATCATTACTATATAATTCATTTACTTTAGAATCGGTAATAATACACAATTTCTTGTTTGAAATGTCAAATTTATCAAGCTCAATCGAAAGCTGCGAAAAATCATTTTCATATACAATATCATAAATAGGTTTATTATTCTGATTAATAGTTAATCGTTGTGACATAAGTAGTTCCTCCAAAAATTTCTAAAGAATGTAAAAAAGTGTTTGCTCAGCAGCAAACACTAGCAAGAATTTCTGCCGAAATTCTTGTTTAACGCCTACTACATTTCAAGCATTTTCCTAACGAATAAAAAAACTTCCTACTATTAAGCAGGAAGTTTTCCTTTATATCGCACTGTGAGATATTGGCGGTACATTAAATGTGCCTGAAAATATTTCCTGAAAATCGCCTGATATGTCAACACTTGCTGGTGTAAGAATACAAATATAATTCGAGATTTTCTGCAAATTTCCATGTATTGCATAAGTTGAGCCAGACGCAAAATCAATAATACGCTGCGCAATATCAATATCTAATCCTTCCATATTCAAAACTACAGTTTTATTCTCGAGTAACGTATCTGTTATTTCTTTTGCATCATCAACACTGGTAGGTTTGATTACACATACTTGCATACCAGTCCCTGATGAACGTCTTGTCTGTCGGATAGGAGTTACCTTTTGAGATGTTTTTTTGTTCTTTTCCATAACATCATCAAAATCACTTTCCTCATCATGATAGGAAGTTTTCTTTATCTTTTCAATAGGTTCATCATCATAATAATCATCACCATCGAATTCATCTTCAATATCATTTAATTTCATAACATTTAAAAACTTGTCCATTACTCCCATGTTAAGTTCCCTTTCTATTTCCTATTACATTATATGGAAACTGAATAGTTCCGTTCTCCAAAGATACCAGTTCCTACTCTAACTAATGTCGCTCCCTCTGATACTGCTACAGAGTAATCTCCTGTCATACCCATGGATAGCACTTCCATACTTACATTATCAATGTTTTCTGCTGCAATGTCAACCGATAATTTCTTTAATTGTTTAAAAAATTGCCTATTTTCCTCAGCTTCATCGACCATTGGAGCAATTGTCATGAGCCCCTTTATGTAAACATTGGGCAGCTTTGAGACATCTCGGACTAATTGTTTCGCTTCTTCAGTAGTCGTTCCAAATTTTGTTTCTTCTCCCGCAGCATTAACTTCAATCAATACACTAACATTAACATTTTTCTTTACTGCTTCCTTACTGATTTCCTCAGCAAGCCTTAAAGAATCAACACTATGAATTAAATATACTTTATCAACAATGTATTTTACTTTATTTCGTTGGAGATGACCTATCATATGCCATCTGATATCTTTTGGCATTACCTCATATTTGTCAATGAGCTCTTGAACCTTGTTTTCCCCGAAATCTCTACATCCGGTTTCATATGCTTCCTTAAGCATTTCAACTGGTTTTGTCTTACTTACAGCAATCAATGTAACATCGCTACGATCACGCTTTGATTCTTTACACGCTTTATCGATTACCTGTTCTACATAATTGATATTTTCTTTTATCATTGATATTCCTCTTTTCTATATATGTACTCTGAGCATTATAGATTACATTTTTGATTATTCATTCTAATTAGTAAACAAAATCATCCGTATTTACACTAGATGCATCCAATACTATTCTATCATATACAGTTAGACCGTATTTTGTATTCGAACTTACAATTGCATACTCATCATTTTGGTATAGAATAGTTATCTGCTTAAAATCCGCATAACCTTTATTCATATTATAAACGCCAATAAGCTTTCCAGACTTACTAATGGGCATCTTTTCAGCAGAATCTGGCATGTATATATATTCTCCAACACTAAGATTTTCATTATCTACATAAAACTCGTTTTCATCAGAGTTATATACTGTAGTCTCCACAAATTTATACTCTACATTTCCATCCTCATTAAAGCTTTCTTTAATAACACCATAATTTCCGTTTTCTCCACCCTTGCTCATATATTCTGCTGGAATTATGAAAAATTCTTTTTCTACAATAGCGGAGTTTGGAATCTTCAGTCCTTCTTCATCATTAATAACTAATTCGATTTCAACAAATCTTTCTGTGCAGAAATTGATACAAGAATTATTAAATACAAGCTCAGCCAAAATCTCATCACCATTTCGATGAATAATGACTTTTGCCCAAGAACTTTCCTGTGTCTTCAAGAACTTAATTTTTACATATTCTGCTTCCTCTAAAGCTTTTGCTCGTTCTTCATCAACTTGTATTACTAGAGACCATTCCTCTTCTGTTATTAATTTAGCAACCGTAGAATTAGCCTCAATAAGGTCATTATTACTAATTCGTTTTTTTTCATAATTCGCTTGTTCAAAATCTTGAGCAGTAAGTTGTTCTACTGTTTTTTCTTCATATCCATCCGTATTATAAACAATATATCCCGTCTTTCCGGCAGCACACATATTTACCATTCCATTAAGACTCGATTGACTTAAAGTCTCCATCCCTTGATACATATCCAAATTTACAAGCTTAATAACAGAACCTTGAATATCATATTTAAAATCATATACACTTTCAAATTCGTTTTTATCAAAAACTCTGTTATATTGAATAATATCTGATCGAAACTCCGTTAGTTCCTCATCTGTATAACTATTTTCTCCTAATTCACCAGCATTTAGTAAACTAGCTAATTTACCGCTTTCATCAATAGAATATACCGTATCTCTAGTTGAAACACGTTCTCCTTCACGTACATAATAATTTATGTAACCAGTATATGGCGAAACAAGTACTTCCTCATCGCGAATTGCTATTCCAGTATATGTCTTCGTCTCTGAAAGAGATCCCATTTTAATTTCATAGCCTCTGATTTTATCAGAATTTAGATAGGATACCACGACAACAATAAGATAAACCATCATTGCGCCGAAAATTAGAAACTCTATTTTATTCATGGTTTTCCCGGTTCTTCTTGTTATTTCAATAACTTGACGCTTCTTTCTGTTTGCCACGTAAATTCTCCTTTCTACTCTGAAAATTGTGCGTGCCAGCACACTCACTTTGACAAGAATTTCGGCAAAAATTCTTGTTTAATGTACACTACGCTACAGCATCTTCTAATGAATAAAAAAATGTATAAAAGCCTCGGAAAAAAATTCCGAGGCTTTTATTTATATTTTAAAGAGATACAATAACTTTCGATTTTAAAGACTCTGGCAACTCAGCTTCATCCATGGAAACACTAGCAACAATTTTGAATCCATATGCTTCACTAATATCATTTAACTTATTTATTACTTCTTCTAATCTGTCCATGTTACTATCCAAATTAGCAATTTTCAGGAAGCTATCGAAATAAATCTGTTCTAAATCATGATCCTGCGAAAGAATTCCTCTAATAAATCCAATGAATTCATCTGCATTAGAAACTCCATATTCTGTGACATTAATCAAACGAATCTTATTATTTAGTTCATACATATGATTAATGCCTTTGTCAAGATATACAATATTGCCGTTCGCACTTGTAATCTCCTTATTTACCATTTCCAATACAATTTTTGTTTTGCCTTTACCTTTTTTTCCTAAAATAAGCTGTACCATCGCAATCCCTCCTACATATTAAGAACCTCCATTATAAGATTCCACATTCATTTGCATGTTCCACATCTAATATTCAGAATAATCAAAGTGAATCATGTATTATAATTAATTATAGTAGATTACATAAGAAAATACAACTCAAATATCAATATCATCCAAAAATTATCTGATTTTTATATAAAAATATTGTATTATTTTTATATTTCTCCCAAAAGCCCTGTCATTTCCTGATACAACACAGTACGTTCTGACGATTGTAAAATGACAGAAATATACGGATTACCTGCCTGATCTCTAGAATAAAGAATCAGACAACTCCCCGCTGCACTTGTCGTTCCAGTCTTACCACCAATAACTGTTACATTATCTGGTGCAAATGCCTCATTTTTTAAATAAGCATTCGTAGTAGACAGACTAAACTCTTTGTCTTTTCCATTTCTGTCATGGTAAACAGAATTATAAGATGGTGTATGAATTATCTCGATAAATTTATCGTATTTAACCGCCTCGTTACAAATTAAATACAAATCATATACGGTTGTATAGTGATTAGGGTCAGTCAGACCATGAGGATTCACAAAATGACTATTTGTCGCTCCTATTGCTTGAGCCTTTTGATTCATCATTTCTGAAAAACCTTCAACACTACCCGCTAAATATTCTGCTATCATAATAGCTACATCATTCGCAGATTTTAACATTAATGCATGAAGCGCTTGATCTAACGTCATCGTATCTCCTGCCTGCAGACCAAGTTTGACCGCACCAGACTCATTAACAATAACATTCTCCGATGCCGTTAACACATCATCCAAATTACCATTTTCAAGTGCGCATAGCGCTGTAAGAACTTTCGTCAGACTTGCAGGGTTTAGTTTTGCATGTACATTTTTTGCATATAGAACTTCACTATCATTTATGTCAAAAAGTCCTGCAGCTGTTGCATTTGACATATCTACAGTGGTTCCTTCTACTACATCATCCACCGTAACACACAAATCAGAGGCAAAAGCTTCTGATTTCTGCCCCTTCATACCGGTTGCAACCGTAAAACTTGAATTATTACGATTCCTGTCATAAGCAAAGGAATACTCCTTAGAGCCACATGCACATAATGAACCCGATAATAAAATTATGCATAAAGTTAAGTTTATAAACCTATTTATACATTTCACGCCAGTCTAAATCTCCTCTATCAAGTGATTTAATTAACAGCTCCGCTGAAGCAAGATTGGTTGCCAATGGTATATTATGAACGTCACACAAACGAACTGCATTATTCACATCAGGCTCATGAGCTTTTGAATTAACAGGCTCTCTTAGGAAAATAACAAGGTCTATTTGATTATGTTCAATTTGAGCACAAATCTGCTGTTCTCCGCCCAAATGTCCTGCAAGGAATTTATGAACATTCAAATTAGTAACCTCTTCAATTAATCTTCCCGTCGTTCCAGTAGCAAACAATTCATTTTTGCTTAAAATTCCTCGATATGCAATGCAGAAATTCTGCATTAACTTTTTCTTTCCGTCATGTGCGATTAACGCAATATTCATGATTTATGCACCTTCCTTTGTTAATTATTATATTTTCTAACACACTGTAATCCAACATTTAATACAAAGCCCATACCAATATACAAACTCACCAAAGAAGTGAGGCCGTAACTTACAAAAGGTAGCGGTACCCCGGTATTCGGGAAAAGCCCTGTTGCAACTGCTAGATTTACAAAGCTTTGAAAGCCAACGAGTGCTGCCATTCCACCGCAGACACAAGTCCCGGCAAGATCTTTTGCCTTTCTTGCAACCGCAAGACATTCTAATGCAATGAGGAACAACAGAATAACAACAGCACAACTACCAACAAAACCCAGCTCTTCTCCTATAATTGTAAAAATGAAGTCTGTCTGAGGCTCTGAAATGAAATTACCATTTTTTACTGAACTAATCATATTATTATTCAAACCCTTGCCCCAAAGCTGACCTGAGCCAATTGCTATCATAGCATTGGTTTGCTGATATGCGGTTGTTGTTGCGTATTTTTCCGGTTCCAGCCACGCAAGAATTCTTCTTTGCTGATATTCATTAATCAATGTCTGGTCCGGTTGTAATACCATAATAAAGAAAATTACAGCAACAGGTATTGCTATACTCAATGCACCTACAATTATCTTATAGTCCAAACCACCTATGTACCATATAACACAAAAAACAATAATGATAACAATACTGGTTGACATATCCGGTTGTTCATAAACCAAATATAACGGTGGCAATAAAAGAAAACATAATAATATAATATTCTTTAAAGAATTTATATTCTCCCTATGTTTCATAATAAACTGTGAAAAGAATAAAATCAACATAATTTTCGTAGTTTCGGATGGTTGGAACTGAATTCCACCTATTTCCAGCCATCTTTTTGCATTATTTACTGTCTCACCAAAAATCGCTACCATCAAAAGAAGGGACAAATTAAATACATAAATCAGCCAGTGAAAGCGCAAGAAAAAGGAATAATCAAAAAATGACAGAACTATCATCAAAAATAATCCCATTATTGCACCAATAATCTGTTTATTCTGTACGGATTCTTTGGCACTTCCTATGGCTAGAATCCCTATCACAGTTATTGCAACTACCATTATAATTAATTTAAAGTTATAATCACGTATCCTGTAATTTTTAAACATTTATTACGTCTCCCAGTATAACGGGAAAGCTGTATACCACCACAGCGTTCCCGCTTTTTCACTCATAGCTACATTAATTTTTTAAGTCAAGGATTGGAATATTTGCATATAATACAGGTGTCTTCGTAGTTCTTCCACTTGTCCCTGTTTTCATGATATGTATATCCATACTAGATGCATCGATTTTCATATACTTTGATATCACATGAGCAATATCATTTTTTATTAATTCCATCATTTCCGGCGAGCAATTCACTCTATCAGAAATAAGTAAAATTTTCAAACGGTCTTTTGCAATTTGCCTTGAAGATTTTGGGCGTAAGAAGGAAAACAGCCTCATATTCTCTCCTCCTGACTTCTATGAAACAAACCAGTAACTCGTGTCCATATCGTTATATTTTTATTCATATTTAAAAATGGAACTTCCTTACCTGTTATACGATTACAAATATTTGCAAATGCTTGTCCCGCTAATGAGGATTTCCCCACAAGCGGTTCACCCTGATTTGTTGCAATCACAACATTCTCATCGTCTGGAACTACTCCCAACAGTGGAAGTCCTAAAATATCTATAACATCTTCCACTGTCATCATCTCTCCACGACGAACCAAATCATATCGTACTCTGTTTACAATTAAATCAATCTTATTAATTTCATTTGCTTCCAACAGCCCAATGATTCGATCTGCATCTCGAATTGCAGACACTTCTGGTGTTGTTACAACAATAGCGTGATTTGCTCCTGCAATTGCATTTTGAAATCCTTGTTCAATCCCTGCTGGACAGTCCAATATGATATAATCAAATTGTTGTTTCAAATTCTCGATTAATTTAATCATCTGCCCAGGAGTAATACAATTTTTATCTCTTGTCTGCGCAGCTGGCATTAAATATAACCCAGCATGCCTTTTGTCCTTAATTAATGCCTGCTTTAACCGACATGTTCCTTCAATTACGTCTACAAGATTGTAAACAATTCTATTTTCCAATCCCATAACAACATCTAAATTGCGAAGTCCTATATCTGCATCAATTAGAACTACATTTTTTCCCATTTGTGCCAGACCTGTTCCAACGTTTGCTGATGTAGTGGTCTTCCCTACACCGCCTTTACCTGATGTGACAACAATAACTTCACTCATAAGTCACCTCACATAATATAGATTGGTCCTCTGGAAAAATTATAATGTGAAATTCTCCAGTAAATCTTTTGTAATTGGAGCAATAAGCACCTCTCCATTATAATTGTAGGCGATTTTCGGAACAGCTTTGGGTTTTAATCCCCATTTCGAAGTTCGTTGTGAGATATATTTCAAATCTCCAATTCGAAGTTTTTCAGGGTTCATATCTAATGCAACAACAAAATGATTATTGCTTCCTGCTGCACCAGCATACGCTTCTCCTAACAAGCTTCCCAAAACAACAATGTCCTTAGCAGAATACACAGAACAACCTTCACAGACATCTCCAAGAATTACAATGCTATGTTCCGTTTCAATGCTCTGACCATCTTTTAACGTTCCACGATAAAACTGTCCACAATTTTCATCCTTCTGAAAAGTCAGATTATTTTGTATTCCGAGAAATTTTATATTTTTCTCTTCATCTCTTCCCATAAGGCATAGTACATTCAAACGTGAACTTTGCGTAATCACATTCAAAATTTCTCTTTCTTCCTGTTCATTCAGAATTCTTCCTTCAAGAGAAATTGCAACAGAAGCATTCTTAAAAAAACTATCCGCTTCTTTAAATTTTTGTTCAATATCTTTCAGCAACTGCTCATAAGGCGTTGTTTCATCCATAATAACAGAAATACCACTAGAAAAACTTTTTAAAATTACTGAATTTTTCACATTCACTCCTATCTGCGTGCTTTTGCCTACCATATACTATTTTTATCTATTCATGTATATGCCACGCTTTAATCTCCTGTTCCACCTGTTATTTCGGGAACTTCAGCAGTACCAGTAAGAAGATCATCTTCTTTTGCCAAACCATAATAATATTTATAAACATCCCTTGCAGTCTGCGCCGCATATCCAGAATCATATCCATTAGCAATACGAATTGTTACCGATATTTCCGGATTCTCATATGGTGCATAACTGATAAAAAGGGCATGGTTCGCACGTGTTTTATCCTGCTGTGCAGTACCAGTTTTACCTGCAACATTTACAGCAAGATCATTATAATACGCCTTTGTTTCTACTACTTGACGCATCCCTGTGTGAATTGCCTTCCACATACTATCATCCAAAGTAACCTGATTACGTACTTCTGCCTTATAATCTTCAATTATATTACCTTTGGAATCTGTTAATTTTTCAAGCAAACTAAGATTATAACATGTTCCACTATTTGCGATTGTCGTTACATAACGTGCAAGTCCTACTGTTGTGTAGTTGTGTGTACCTTGACCAATCATAGATGGGACAGCATACAAATCTGAAAACTTTGGCTCTGACTCTGTAATTTCAATACCAGACTTCTCTGTTAAGCCAAACAAATCTGCGTATTTTTTCAAACGAGATAATCCATAATCACTGTTATAGCCCGAGCTATCCTGACTTAATCGGTATCCAACCTCATAGAAATAACAGTTACATGAATTAGCTATCGCACTTGATACATTCATATTACCATGTGCACTTGGATAAACCCAGCATCTATGAATTGTTGGAGCTAACTTATCAAATACACCGCTACATCTTATCGTTTCACCCAATCCGGATACCGCCCCTTCTTCAACTGCGGCAACAGATGAAACAACTTTGAAAGTAGATCCAGGTGCCGTTAACTGTTGCGTTGCCGCATTCCATTGTGGAACGGATAAATCACGATTAATTTTCGCATAGTATTCAGCGTCTACACCGTTTGCCATTTTATTTAGGTCATATCCCGGATAAGAAACCAATGCCAAAACATCTCCAGTATTAACATCCGTTACAACACATGATGCCGTACATGGATCAAGCGCAAGCTGTGCTGGAGTAATCTGTATATCACGTATCATCTCTATCATGAAATTATATGGATTAATACTACCATTTTTCAATGAAACAATACGACTTTCCTCGACACTTATCAAATCCTGTTCCCATAATAATAAACAAATTTGTCTTCCTTTTATTTTTTGAGAACTTATGAGATATTTGTACATCTTTTTGGAAAATTCTTGATTATCTTGTAAATGTACCAAAATATAATCAATAATACTTCCAAGTACTTCAGAAGAAGCAGAATACTGACTGTCAACTTCTAATTTTGTAATATCAACCCAGTTCTTTGAAATTGCATAGGTCAAATACTCATTCAAGCTTATTGTTTCTTCTTTTGTCCACGCAATATAGGTTTTATCTTCTCTATCAATTGCACTACTGATAAGCACACCTTTATTTATCAGCATAGATACAATATAGCTTTCATATGTTTTATATTCTTTTGATAGTTTATTGTATGGTGTTTTTCTACTTTGTAATTCTTCCTTTAAAGTCGCCAATACTTCTTTTTCTTTATTAGTATAAATCTGGTAGACTTCTTTTTCCGTATCACTAGCATTATCATGTGTGAAATGATTTGTATCAATAACATTATTATTAATCAAAGCAAAATAAACATCATCAATCGGTATAATAATCTTTGCTGCCGAAGATACAGATGCCGGATCATAATTCATAACATTACGAATTTTTGAAATCAGAATACCTGCAAGTTTTTGTTCCAGTATGTTATATGCTGCCACTTGCAAATCTTTATCAATAGTCAGATACAAATCATTTCCAGCTTTAGGCTCAACATACCCCGTTGTATCAATAACTTTACCCAAATTATCTACATAGATTGTTTCTGAACCTTTTTCTCCTTGCAATTCCAGTTCCATAACCTGCTCAATACCGCTCTTGCCAACAGTATCATTCATTGTATAGCTGTCATCCTTTAAAATCAGCTCATCCAATTCTGTCTGAGATATTTTACCTGTATAACCTAAAATATGCGTAAAATAGTATGGATAATTATATTTACGAATGGTATCTTCTTCAATAGAAACACCATCCAAATCATTCACATTCTCCATAATTACAGCAACCGTTTCCGGCGATACATCCGTTGCTATCGTAGTCGCAATATACTTCTGATAACTATATAAACTCATCTCGTAACGAATCGTTACCATCTGCAATGCTTCTTTCTTGGTATAACCTTTTCTTGGTAAAAAAGCTCCCTTCTTACCATCTTCAAGAATTTGATACTCACCTATTTTATAACGTTCACACAAGTAATCTATTACTTCTTCTGCTGTTGCCGTTTCTTGCGAATATTTTAGAGTATCAATTGAAGTTTGCCCATATACATCTGCAAGAAAACGTAATAGCTGCTTTCCTTCAACGGTATAGGTGTATTCATTGTTATCTAAAGTAATATTAAACTCACTGATAACAGAATCTCCATTATCTTCAATCATACGAATCACCTTATGCAAGGTTTGATTCAATGGTTCATGCTTTTTAGAACCAGACTCATAAACATCTTCGATGGTAACGGAATACGCTAATTCATTATAAGCAAGAAGATTCCCGTTTCTATCGTAAATATTTCCACGGGTGCCTTCTATCACTTTCTCTTTTTGTATCTTTAGTTGAAAATTGTTCAGATAAGACTCACCATTCACAATTTGCAGATAAAACAATCTGTAAATTAAGACCACTGCCATTCCTGTAAATACTACAAACAATAACAGAAGCCTTGATGTGACCATATTGAACAAATTTTCTTTCAATTTTTTAAACAATTTTGTGGTCACCTCTTTTTTCCGTATTTTCTAATACTTTATTCAACAACAAAATACATGGATATAGAAATACGGTTACAAAAATCGTATATACAAGCTCAGGAAAAATAATATCTTTTAGATAAAAAACAAAATCGAATCTTCCTCTAAGTAAAAACAACAACATATAAACCACAAAAGAATACAAAAAATCACTTGCTGTTATTAACGCCAATGGGAGCATAATATCATTCTGATAAAACACTCTGCGAAAGACTCCATTTGCCGCTCCTATGTACAAATAAATCAAGGCGTAAAAACCAAGTACATTGCCATAGAATATATCCATAAGAAATCCACAGATAAAACCAACAACCATACCATACCTTCTTCCATACATAAAACCATAGGAGGATGTTATAATAATCAACAAATTAGGTGCAATTCCTCCAAAGCTTAATGCTTGAAATACGGTAGTCTGCATAACAAATCCCAATAATATGACAAAAACAAGTACTATTTTTCTCTTCATGGTTAATCCTCTATTCGCTGTTTTGTTTCCAAAATAACAAGAACTTCCTCTAGATGTTCGAAATCAACAGCAGGAGTTATTGTTCCGAATTTCGTAATATTATTAGAATCCTGTTCCACTTCACTCACATATCCAATTAGAATTCCTGGCAAATATTTATCACTAATGTTCGAGGTAACAATTTTATCACCTGTCTCCACCTGATTCTTAGAATCCGTAAGTTGTTCAAATCCTATTTTACCTTCCGACATAAGTTGCAAGGATCCCGTTACGATCATAGTATCTGAACTTGCCAATACCATTGCACTTACATTAGAATTATCATTAATAATAGAATTTACCTTAGCCCAGTTTGCTCCTATTTCTTCAATTCTCCCAACAAGGCCACCACCAGCAATTACATTCATATCAATTGCTAAACCGTCATTAAGTCCTTTATCAATCGTAAACGCATGAAACCAGTTTCCACTATTTCGAGCTATAATTCTAGCTCCTATTTTTTCATATCCGCTATACTGTTCATCCAACTTATACAGTTCTCTTAAATTATTCAATTCATACTTATCCTGTTGAAGCTGTGTGTTTTGAATAGTAAGCTCAGCAATCTGCTCTTTTAATTCCTGATTTTCTTGTAATACGATTCTAAGCTCATCAAGCTCGTCAACTCTTGTTGAAATCCAAGACCCTACCCGACTCACACCATTTTGAAAAGGCACCACTACATAGCCTACAACCTTATTCACCGTTGATGGTGTATAGTCGGTAAGAAAAGTAATCGCCATCATTATAATACAGACTCCTGTCAGTATTAATAGCAAATATTTACTCGGCATAGAGAATTTATCTCGTTTTCTCTTTACAACAGGACTCATCTACTCATTCCTTCTAAACTGGCAACCGATTTGTAATTATCATCCTTGATAATCTTAGAAATACCAAGTGCTACTCCTGTTACAGGATTTTCACTTACATTCACCTTTAATCCTGTTCCCTTTGCAATCAGTTCTGCCAAATGATTTACTTGTGACGCACCACCTGTAAGATAAATACCACGTCTGAAAATATCAGCAGAAAGTTCTGGTGGAGTTCTCTCCAAAATCACACGAATGTTATCGATAATTACATTGAAGTTCTCCAGCATGCTCTCGCTTACCAAATCAGTTGGAATTTCTTTTTCCATCGGAAGCCCAGTAACAATATCTCTACCATATACTATAGCTCCCTTACCTTCTGCTTCCAATTCCTTTAACGCAATTTTTACGTTCTCAGCTGTCTTGCTACCTACAATCAAGCTAAACTCCTTACGAATTGCATTTTTAATGGATTCATCAAACTTCTGACCACCAACCTTAATCAAACGGCTTAATACAATACCGCCAAGAGACAAGATAGAAATTTCTGTTGTATGGAATCCAACATTTACAACCAAAATACCCTGTGAATTCTTAACATCAATATCAAGACCAAGGCCATCTGCTACAGCTTTTTCCACACGCATAATTTTCTTTGCCTTTACATTGGCCTCCTTAATCAAATCAAAGAAAGCTCTCTTTTCAACATCAGTAATATCTGATGGTACCGCAATATAAAATTCTGCAGGCTTAATAACACCCTTATTGGTATCCATAATAAAGTTTCTAAGCAACATCTGCATATTCTTAATATCTGCAATAACACCATTACATAAAGGATAAGAAATCTCAATATTTGAAGGTGCTTTTTCAAACATTTCAAAAGCAGAGTCTCCATAAGCAAATAAATTCTTCTTATCCTCAATTGCAATCATGTTCTTCTCTACTACGACATTATCGCCATGAGCATTATAGATTTTAATAGTTCTGGTACCTAAATCAATACCGTATACGTTGTTAGCCAACATAACAACTCCTTTCTGTCTCTTATAAAAGCCCTTTTTGTTTAAAACTGATATATCGGTTGTCTCCTATGATGATATGATCCAACAGAGGAATATCAACCAAAACGGATACTTCTTTTATCTTATTTGTAATAATCTGATCCTGACGACTTGGTGTCGGATCTCCACTTGGATGGTTATGCAATATCATAACATATGCCGCTTCTTCCTTTAAGGCTTTTACAAAAATCTCTCTTGTAGAAATCAAAGTAGCATTCAAAATCCCAACCGAAATCACATCGTCACTTATCATCCTACTCTTTGAATCTAACAATATCAGAATCAATCGTTCTGTTTCCTGATGTCGCATTCTCTCCATATAGTATGCCGCAACCGAGTCAGGATTTTGAAAGGAAAGATTTTCCTTTGCCTGCATATTGGAAATTCTCTTGGCAATTTCTGCAATACATAACAACTGTACCGCTTTAACTTCACCAATCCCCGGTATTTGCATCAAATCCTTTATTGAAAAATGATGCAATCCCAAAAGTCCCCACTTGCAATCAGAAAGCTGTAGCACTGCTCGTCCAAGCTCGATTGGTGTCTTGTCTCTTGTTCCAGTTCTTAACATAATCGCTAAAAGTTCAACATCTGTAAGACTAGATGGACCACTCTTCAAAAACTTATCATACGGCAGTTCTTCCGCGTCATATAGTTGTTTTAATAAACTCATTTTTACAATTTTATGTCTCCCCAGACAAAATGACATAAAATATATCCAAGACCATTGTTATATTACCACACACACAAGAGTCTGTACACCAAAAACATTAGTTTTTTTTCGACTTCTTCTTGTAGAAATATGTCTTATCCCTGTTATTACAAGGTCACAATGCCAGCATTTATAACCTCTTGCAAGGTTTTCATAATACCAAACTTTGCATGCTCATAGGTTAATCCACCTTGGAAATAAACCGCATATGGTGGTTTAATCGGACCATCTGCACTAAGCTCTATCGAAGAACCAGCAACAAAAGCACCTGCTGCCATAATTACAGGACTATCATATCCTGGCATATCCCATGGTTCTGGTGTCACAAAGCTATCAACCGGTGCTGCTGCCTGTATTCCTTTACAGAATGCAATTACACCTTCTGCTTTACCAAATTCCACAGCCTGAATAATATCATGTCTTGTCTCTGTGCTGTTTGGAACCACACGGAATCCAAGTTTTTCATAAATATTTGCCGCAAAAATTGCTCCCTTTAACGCACCTGCTGTTACTGTAGGAGCCAAAAATAATCCCTGATAAAAATCCTTTAACACCCCGAGAGAAGCTCCTACTTCTTTTCCAAGGCCAGGAGATGTCAATCGGAATGCTGCATTTTCTACACATTCTTTTTTTCCTGCAATATATCCACCGATTGGTGCCAAGCCACCACCTGGATTCTTAATGAGGGAACCAACAACCATATCTGCTCCAACATCTGTTGGCTCTAAACGCTCTACAAATTCTCCATAACAATTATCTACCATGCAAATAACATCTGGCTTAATTCCTTTGATAAAAGAAATAAGTTCCCCAATTCTTGTAACTGACAAAGTCGGTCTTGTCTGATAACCTTTGGAACGCTGAATCGTTACAAGCTTTGTTTTCTCATTGATTGCCTTTTTAATATTTTCATAATCAAAACTACCATCTTCTAATAAGTCAACCTGACTGTAGGTAATACCATATTCTTTTAGCGAACCCTTAGATGGTCTGATTCCAATTACCTCTTCCAAGGTATCATATGGCTTACCAACCGGCGAAAGAAGTTCATCTCCCGGACGAAGGTTACTCATAAGCGCAAGTGCAAGTGCATGGGTTCCACAAGTAATCTGTGGACGAACCAAAGCATCCTCTGTATGGAAAATAGAAGCATACACTGCCTCTAATGTCTCTCTACCCATATCATTGTACCCATATCCGGTTGTTCCAAGCAAACATGCCTCACTCACTTTATTATCCTGCATAGCCTTAACAACCTTCATTTGGTTGTATTCCGCCGTTTTATCAATTTCCGCAAATCTTTCTGACAAGCCATCTAAAATCTCTTCACAGAACATAAATACCTCTTCCGTGATACCCATTTGCTTATACATATCCTTTATCATCTGCTTCACAATTTGTTACCATGCCTTTCTACTACTTCTCTGTTTTCTCTCCAAAACATTCAATCATATATTCTAACATCTTTTGGTCATCATAGGCAAATTTATCTTTTTCTACCCAAATTACATCTCTTTCCCTACGAAACCAAGTGAGCTGTCTTTTTGCAAAATGTCTAGTATCACGCTTTATAAGATAAACTGCTTCATCCAATGTAATCTCATCAAGAAGATAAGAAATAATCTCCTTATAACCAAGTCCCTGCATTGCTGTCGACTCTCGTTTACATCCCAGATCAAGCAATTGCTTTACTTCGTCCACAAGTCCCTCTTCCAACATGACATCAACACGTTTATCAATATTTTTATACAAGCGTGCTCTTTCATCCGTTAAAACAAAATAACACGATGCATAAGGTGATTCCTTTTGACGTTCTGCTTCATTGTGCTCAGAAATCTTCCCGCCTGTTTGTCTGTTATATTCAATCGCACGAATTACACGCTTTATATTATTTGCATGAATCTCTTTCGCCGCCTTCGGATCACACTCCTTTAGCATATTATGAAGAAACTTTGCTCCCTTTTCGCGTGCCAAGTCTTCCAATTCTCTACGAAGCTTTGTATCTTCATCGTTCTGTGCAAAATCAATATCATACAGAACCGACTGAATATAAAAACCAGTTCCACCTACCAAAATAGGTACTTTGCCTTTGGAATAGATTTGTTCCATTGCCTGTTTTGCATATTTTTGAAACATAACTACATTAAAATCAACCGTAGGTTCTAAAACATCAACCAAATGATGCGGAACTCCTGCCATTTCTTCCGGCTTAATTTTAGCAGAACCTATATCCATATAACGATACACCTGCATAGAATCTGCAGATATAATCTCACCGTTTATTGCCTTAGCAAGTGCAATCGACAACTTTGTTTTCCCTGCTGCCGTAGGGCCTGTTAATATTATTAATGGTTTTTTCATATCACACTATACGTTTAAACTTCTTCTCCATTTCATATTTTGACATTGTAACAATCGTCGGTCTTCCATGAGGACAATTATATGGATTCTCAAGACTCAATAGCTGTTCAATTAAGGTATCCGCTTCCTCATAAGTCATATAATTATTACCCTTTACCGCTGCCTTACATGCCATAGATGCAATCTTTTCGCAGATAATCTTTGGAACTCCACGAACCGGATTTTCTGACATTTCTGTCAAAATTGTTTCGAACAAATCCTTAACCTCATATCCAAACAAATCATACGGAATTCCTCTGATTGCATAAGCATTCATTCCGAAATCTTCAATTTGAAAACCTAATTCTTCAAAATAAGTGTTGTACTGATGAATAATATCCGCTTCCTTTGGTGTCACACTAATAATAATTGGCGGTGTCAAGGTCTGTGACAAAATTTCATGTTTTTCCACTTTTTTCAAAATCTGTTCATACTTTACCTTTTCATGTGCCGCATGCTGATCAATAATCAAGAGCTTATCTCTATATTCTATCATCCAGTAAGTTTCAAAAACCTGACCAATGATTCGATACTCTTCCTTAGCTTCTTTCGTTAATATCTTTTCATCAAAGAAATTAAGCTGCTCTGGTTTTTCAATGATAATATGCTCCTTAGCTTTAATAATACCTGTATTACTTCTATCAGGCTCTTTTTCGGCGCCTAAGATTTTTTGTAATAACGAAGTTTTTTCAACTGCCGGAACAGCCTCCTGTTTCACCGGTAACTCTCTGTTATCTTCAAAAAAAACATCCTCTTCCGGTTCCAGCAACTCTTTCTTTGTTTCCGCTCTATTATATGCAACTTTATTATTAAACAGGAACTGTCCAACCTCTTCATGCTTTGTAGCCTTTCCACCAGCATGATTATAGCTACTTTCTTCTCGCAGAAGTTGCTCTTGTATACGCGCTCTTTCAAAAGGCTCTGGTGCTTCTATCTTTTGAGGTTTATTCTCCGTATTTTTTTCATTTTTTCCCAAATCCGCTTCCGGTATCATTTCCTGTGCTGCAAGGAATTCAGAAATGTTTTGTGCAATCATGCGATATACACTATTCTGGTTTGAAAAACGAACCTCCATCTTGGTCGGATGTACATTGACATCAACATCGCCCGTTGGCACGGTAATATGTATCACACAGAACGGATATCTATGTTGCATAAGATAAGACTGATAGCCTTCTTCAATTGCCTTTGACAATATTTTACTCTTTACAAAACGTCCATTCACAAAATAATTTTCAAAATTTCTGTTTGCCCTGTTTAATGTCGGTTTTCCTAAAAAACCTTCTAAAACAAGCTCTTGATCTACAATCTGAAATGGCATCATCTCATTTGCAATATCTCTACCAAAAATTCGATAAATAATTGCCTTTAAATCGCCATCACCATTCGTAAAAAACTTAGTCTGTCCATTCAGCACATACTTAAAAGAAATCTCTGGCTTTGATAAGGCTAGGTGTTCTAAAAGATCCGTGATATAACTTCCCTCTGTCATTGCAGTTTTTAAAAATTTTCTTCTAACCGGCGTATTAAAGAACAGATTTCTCACAATAAAGGTAGTTCCATCAGGTGCTCCAACCTCTTCAAACTCAGTTTCCTTTCCGCCTTCAAGACAATATCGAATTCCTGTCATATCACCAGCAGTCTTTGTTACAATCTCTACTTTAGAGACTGCTGCAATACTGGAAAGTGCTTCGCCACGAAACCCAAGACTTTGTAGAGTCTGTAAATCCGTTACTTGACTGATTTTACTTGTAGCATGGCGCAAAAAAGCATTTCGAACCTGTGTTCTATCAATACCTCCACCATTATCGGTAACACGGATAAATTCTATACCGCCTTCTTTGATTTCTACCGTAATCGCTGTTGCACCCGCGTCCATGGCATTCTCAACAAGCTCCTTCACAACACTTGACGGACGTTCTACAACCTCACCCGCAGCAATCTTATCTATCGTATTATCATCTAGCACATGAATCTCAGCCATATATTAGTCTCTCCCCCTTCTATCTTCTATCTTATGTCTTTGCACAATTATGCTGCCAAAAACTATCATATGAGTTTTTTCGTTTCAAAATGCTTCCACATATAATTTTTTAATATTGATTACCACCTATTATTTAACTTATTCTGCAAACGATAAAGTGTATTCATTGCCTCCATCGGTGTCAGATTCGAAATATCTACCTCTTTCAATTCCTTGATAATATCTTCATCCTTTACCGTATCAAATAAAGACATCTGTCCCATCGCAATGTCATCAAGCACCTGCTTTTGCTTCTTACGTTCATTTCCTTTATTGTCTACTGCAATACTTTGAACCTTTTGGGTAATATCAT
Source organism: Lachnospiraceae bacterium (assembly GCA_036310845.1). GTDB lineage: Bacteria > Bacillota > Clostridia > Lachnospirales > Lachnospiraceae > COE1. Next base: position 88,115 of record JAXJRB010000058.1, read on the forward strand.
TATCACTTAACTGCTCTGCAATCTCTTTTGCACGGTCAATAACCATATCAGGAACACCTGCAAGCTTCGCTACCTGAATACCATAGCTTCGGTCCGCACCACCCTTAACAATCTTTCTCAAAAAGACAATATCATCACCTTTTTCCTTAACCGCAATACAATAGTTATTTACATTATTCATTTTACCTTCAAGCTCTGTAAGCTCATGGTAATGCGTTGCAAATAATGTCTTTGCGCCAAGGATACGCTTGTTGCTGATATGTTCAATCACTGCCCATGCAATACTAAGTCCATCAAAGGTTGAAGTTCCTCGTCCGATTTCATCCAATACGAGTAAACTCTTAGAAGTCGCATTTCTAAGAATATTAGCAACCTCATTCATTTCCACCATAAAGGTACTTTGACCACTTGCAAGGTCATCAGACGCACCTACTCTAGTAAAAATACGATCAACAATCCCTATATTAGCACTCTTTGCCGGAACAAAGCTTCCAAGCTGTGCCATCAATACAATTAATGCTGATTGACGCATATATGTTGACTTACCAGCCATATTAGGACCAGTAATAACCGCAATACAATGATTGGTATTATTTAAAAAGGTATCGTTCGATACAAACATATCATGATCTATCATTTTTTCAACAACAGGATGTCTGCCGTCTTTAATATCAATAATACCCTTTTCATTTAATGAAGGACGAACAAAATGATTCTGTTCAGCAACTGCAGAAAGAGATGCAAATACATCAAGTCTTGCAACTGCCTTTGCTGTTTTCTGAATACGTTCTAACTGACCTGCGATTTCGTCACGAATCTTGCAGAAAAGGTCATATTCCAAGATATTAAGCTTGTCTTCTGCATTTAAAATCGTATCCTCTAATTCTTTTAACTTTGGTGTTGTATAGCGTTCTGCATTTACCAATGTCTGCTTTCTGACATAATCCTCAGGAACTAGATCTTTATACGAATTCGTAACCTCAAAATAATATCCAAAAACCTTGTTATATTTTACCTTCAGATTCTTAATACCTGTTCGTTCCCTGTCTTCTTCCTCAAGCTGTGCAAGCCATGTTTTGCCGTCTGTTTTAGCTTTTCTGAGCCTATCAATATCCTCATCAAAACCATCACGTATAATACCACCTTCACGAATCATAATTGGCGGTTCCTCACAGATAGCATTTTTTATCAAGAGACATAAATCTTCTAAACCATCTATTTGCTGATCTATTTCTTGAAGCAACTTCGCATCAAATTCTTTTAATACTGTTTTGATATGCGGAAGCATTTCCATGGAATTTGCAAAAGCAATCAAGTCCCTTGGATTTGCTGACTTATAGCTTACTTTACCTAACAGTCTTTCTAAATCATATATAGGATTTAAGTATTCTCGTATCTCATCTCTTGCCACTGAATTTTTACATAATTGTTCTACGGTATCGAGCCTGGCATTGATATCTTCCATGCTGATAAGTGGCTGTTCAATGTCATTTCTAAGCTGTCTTGCCCCCATCGCCGTTTTCGTCTTATCAAGTACCCATAAAAGAGAACCTCTTTTTTGTTTCTCACGTAATGTTTCGGTAAGTTCTAGATTTCTTCTGGTAGAACTGTCCAAAAGCATAAAACGACTTGCCAGATATGGCGTAATATGTGTAAAATGCTCTAACGAAGTCTTCTGTGTCTCTAACAAATACTGCATCAAAGCACCGGCAGAAATCATTCCTGTCGGAAAGTCATCAATTCCTAGTCCTGCTAAGGTATTCACCTTAAAGTGATTCATAAGACACTTTCTACATCCGTCATCATCAAAATACCAAGGCTCCAAGGAGTACACAGCAATGCCTAGACGATTACGTAAATCATCAACATCAAAGCCACTCATCATAAAAGCATCATTACAGATAATTTCTGTTGGCACATATTTATAGATTTCATCCTGAAGCTTTTGGAGTCCCTCCACCTCAGTCATATAAAAATCTCCTGTTGTAACATCCGCAATAGAAAGTCCTATTTTATTTTGAAAACAGGAAATACACATCAAATAATTATTCTTTGATTCCTCCAAAGCCTGCATATTCAAATTTGTTCCTGGTGTTACAATTCGTACAACTTCACGTTTTACCAATCCCTTTGTAGCCTTCGGATCTTCTACCTGTTCTCCTATTGCAACCTTGTAGCCTCTTGAAACCAATTTATTCAAATAGGTATCCACTGCATGATAAGGAATGCCACACATAGGCGCTCTTTCCTCTAATCCACAATCCTTACCCGTCAATGTAATCTCAAGCTCTCTTGATGCCGTAATCGCATCCTCAAAGAACATCTCATAAAAATCACCGAGTCTATAGAACAAAATACAATCTGAATACTGCTTCTTTGTTTCCACATACTGTTGCATCATCGGTGTCAAATTCGCCATATTTTAAACCTTACCTTTCGTAATTTCATCCAAAATTATACATAAGTTTTTCTACACAGAGAAAAAAACGGGCAATCATCTTTTTGCCCGCTCTGTTTTTCTTCCTATGTATTTTAACACAAACCTATTAAAATTCAAAGAGTACAGTATCGCATCATAATACCTATTCTGCCACAATCACTTTTGCCCTTGAAAGCGCCTTATCAATATTATCACACATATTTGTTTTTCCGATTTTTCTTATAAAACCAACATTATCCATAAGCTTTCTTGGTTGAACATTTACATGAGACAAAATAAGTGTAATACCTTTCTTCTTACATTTCTCAAATAATTGATCCAGTGAATTCATTGCAGTAGCATCAATGGAGTTCACGCTACGCATACGAATAATAATACACTTTGTATCTGCTTCACCTGTTATTTTCAATATTTTATCAGAAACAGCAAAAAACATTGGTCCAGACACTTCATAAACAAGTGTATGTGCTGGCACTTTTCTCAAAGTAAGACTGTCCGGATCATTTTCATCATTAATATATCTCCAACCCTGTACCTCTGTCGCATCACTCATACGCTTCATAAATAAGAACGCAGCCATGATAAGACCAACTTCAATTGCAAATACAAGGTCAAAAGCAAAGGTAAGCACACAAGAACAAATTAGCACTGCTAAATCGCTCTTTGGATTCTTCAAATAACCTATCAATACATTAACATTCAACATATTATAAGATACAACCATAAGAATTGCCGCAAGTACCGGTAATGGAACCAGCTTGATAAAAGGCATTAATACTATCAAAAAGACAAATAAACTTACCGAATGCACTATTGCAGCTATAGGCGTTCTAGCACCATTCTGAGCACTTTGAACACCTCTGGCAACACCACCTGTTGTCGGAATACATCCAAAGAAGCCAAGTATAATATTGGAAATACCTTGCGCAATCAGCTCCATATGCGAATTCGTTCTGCTATTGATAATACCATCTGTTACAACCGCTGATAACAATGCCTGCATTGCGACAAGAATTGCTATTGTAAAACTCGGTGCAACCAACTGCTGTATCATTTCAAAACTCAATTCAGGAACTACAGGTACTCCAAGTGACTTTGGAATGTCTCCCAAAAGCTTTACATCCAAATTCAAAAGCTGTGTAGCTATAGTACCTACTATAATTGCAATTAAAGAATTCGGTATCTTCTTGTTAAACCTTGGCCAAATCACCAGAATTACAATACATACCAATGCCAAAACAACAGACTGCCAATTCACTTCATTCAAATGACTAAGATAATATTCCCATTTACCGAGAAACTTGGTAGGCATCGTTTCTGGTGAAAGCCCCAAGAAATCCTTCACTTCTAAAGTGAAAATTGTAACACCAATACCCGCTGTAAAACCTACCGTAATCGGTGATGGAATAAACTTAATCAGTCTTCCAAGCTTAAATACACCCAAAAGCACCAAAAAAATACCAGCCATAATCATAGCAACAGCAAGACCGTTTAATCCATAACTCAGAATAACCGATTGTGTAATCACAATGAACGCTCCTGTTGGTCCCGAAATCTGAACACGACTCCCCCCCAAAAATGCTCCTACTAAACTAGAAATGATGGCCGCATAAATACCCTTTTCCGCTGATACACCTGCGCCAAGAGCAAATGCAATAGAAAGTGGTAATGCGATAATAGCAACGATAATACCTGATATAACATCTTTCACAAATTGTTCTTTTGTATATTTTTTCATAACCGAAAAAATCTTTGGTTTAAAATTTTTCATATGTCTCCTTCTAGTCCTTTACATTCTTATACATTAATTAAATATATATAAAATTGTGTTTTTATACATTTTTAATATTATTCCTCTTCTTGACATTTTTCAATATTTCTTATGTTTGAAAAACAACGAAAAAGACATGGTTTTATCCCATGTCTTTGTTTATTTTTACACAAGCTCGCCAATATAATAAAATCCGTGACATTCTTTAAGTTTTACATCAACGATTTTACCGATCAGACTAACATCGCCTGGAAAATGTACGATTGTATTATTAGACATTCTTCCCGTTACAAAACTGTTATCATGTTCATTCATTTCTTCTACCAACACACTTTGAACCTGTCCTTCTAATCTTGATACACGTTCTCTAGCTGTTTCCTGCACCACCTTAAGAAGCTTGTCAAATCCTTCCTTTACAACTTCTTCCGGAACCTGATTTTCCATAGCGGCAGCAGGTGTTCCTGTCCTCTTAGAATAAATAAAGGTAAAGGCATTGTCGTACTGTACTTCCTTTACAACTTCAATTGTTTCCTCCACATCCTCTAAGGTCTCTCCCGGGAATCCAACAATAATATCGGTTGTTAATGCAATATCCGGTATTTCTGTTCTAATTTTCTTAGCTAACGCCAAATACTGTTCTTTAGTATAACGACGGTTCATGGCTGTTAATATCTTTGTAGAGCCTGCTTGTAACGGCAAATGAAGATGTTTACAGATTTTCTTAGAATTCTTCATAACCTGAATCAATTCATCCGATAAATCCTTTGGATGTGAAGTCATAAAACGAATTCTTTCCAAACCTTCAATCTTTTCAATCTCTTGTAACAGCTCTGCAAAGGTCATAGGTTCTTCTAAAGTTTTTCCGTATGAATTTACATTCTGTCCAAGCAACATAACTTCAACAACTCCTTCAGATACAAGCTGTTCAATTTCTCGAATGATATCCTTTGGATTACGGCTTCTCTCACGCCCTCTTACATAAGGTACGATACAGTAGCTACAGAAATTGTTACAGCCATACATAATGTTAACACCACATTTAAAAGCAAATTTGCGCTCTGATGGTAAATCCTCAACAATCTGGTCAGTATCCTTCCATATGTCGATTATCATTCTTTCACTGGTATACATCGTTGTTAATAGCTCTGCAAATTTAAAAATATTATGTGTTCCAAAAATCAAATCAACAAAAGAATAGCTCTTCTTTATCTTCTCAATAACAGAAGGTTCCTGCATCATACAACCACATAATGCAATTTTCTTATCCGGATTCTTTTTCTTCATACTATGCAATGCACCAAGACGTCCATACACTCTCTGGTTTGCATTATCACGAACAGTACAGGTGTTAAAAAATACCAAATCTGCACTTTCATCTTCAATGATTTCAAAACCAATCTTACGAAGAATTCCTAAAAGTTTTTCGCTGTCCTTCGCATTCATCTGGCAACCGAAGGTAGTAGAATTACAGGTGAGTTTGCGCCCCAACTGCTGTTCTTTTTCCTTTACTATCTCTCTCATTTTTTTCATGAAATAATACTGTCTTTCAGGCTCCTTAACTGGAGCTTCTTTTGTAAGGTCAATTTCTTCTAAAATCTTTTCTAATTCCATATCTAACATTTCGTCAATTCCTTCCCACCTAATGCCCGATAACATTACAGTGCTTATATCTGCAAATAATTCTAAACCGTTACACATTATATCTAATTTTCCTGTAACATGCAAGAAACGACAATAAAAATATTGTGTGTGCCAGCGCACACTTTTACTACCACTACGTAGCAACAATTTCCTATTACATAAGAAACCCTGTGGTACACTCCACAGGGTTAATCCGTACATTATTTTATTTTCATAATATCCTTAAGAATACTATACATTCCATTTCTAGTAGCATCATCATTCACATACGAGTGAGGAATTGCTGTTGCATCTTTTTTATATGGAGAAGCATCTGTCGAGAAACATTTTATCTGCCCCCAACTAAACAAAGAGGTATCCTTAAAATATACTTCCCATATTTCATTCTTATTCCATGTATATTTACCTAATAATACATTATGCTTTTTCGAATAATAAAAGGTTAAAGGGTATTCGGAATAATATATCATTACCGATCTTCCATCATGATAGGTATAAATCTCTTTACCACTCAAATCAAACAATTCCGGAATCCCATCACCAGTCACATCCAACAAACCAAACGAAGTACTGTAACTTTGCATTTGTTCTAACTGAATACGATATGCTTCTGCAAACTTCTCTAGATTTTCCAACGTTTTCTGCTTCTCTGTTTTCGCCGGCTCTAGCTGTCCTATCAGGTATGGACCAGGAATATAATAGTTTCCATTTAAATCCACTTGATAAAAGCCATTATCTGTAATACCTGTTACAGTCACATTCACAAACCGTTCTAAATATACAACAACACCCGAATACAAATCCGGTGCTGCAAAAACAGGAGTTCCAGATGTTGTATACATTTTTACATTAGTCGGCGTAACCGCTAATGCATGCGTCGTAACCGGCTTACAAGATCCTATTATACAGAAAAGTAATACCATACTGAGCATAATACTTCTTAACATGCACTTCCATGTTTTTTTCATATTCATTCCCCTTTTCCTCGTATAAATAATATATTTACATAATTGACCGCCTTAGTCATTCTATAATTATATTATACCGAGTAACTAGAAGAATTGTCAACGCATGGTACTATTTTTCTAAGTTCTTGAAATGAAACTCCTTTTTCCCGGTTGCATAATCATCCACAATCTGTCCTGCTCCAAACAGCTTATACTTATAGGTCACAAGTCCTTCCAGTCCTACCGGACCTCTTGCATGAATCTTTCCAGTACTAATACCAACCTCTGCACCAAAACCATAACGGAATCCATCCGCAAAGCGTGTTGAGCAGTTCTGATATACACCAGCCGAGTCTACCATTCGCATAAAATAATCCGCTGCCTCTTTATCCTCTGTCAAAATACAATCTGTATGATGAGAACCATACTTATTGATATGATATACGGCTTCTTCCATATCAGATACTGTTTTTGCAGAAATAATCAAATCAAGATACTCCGTTGCAAAATCCTCATCCGTTGCAAGAATGGTACTATATTTATCAGCAATATCGCTTGTTGCACGAAGTTCTATCTGCTTTTCTTTAAACGCTTCCTGCAATGCCGGAATAAGCTTATCTACAGCATCTTTATGTACAAGCAAGGTTTCTACCGCATTACAAGCCGCTGTGTACTGTGTCTTCGCATCGACTATAATTGGAATTGCCTTTTCTAAATCAAAATCTTTATCAACATAAATGTGACAGATACCATCTGCGTGTCCCATAACCGGAATCTTGGTATTATTCATAATATACTGTACAAAAGAATTGGAACCTCTTGGTATCAATAAATCTACGGACTCATGACACGCCAATAATTCAGCAATCTCATCGCGAAGTTCTGCTTGGAACAGACATCCTTCTGGTAACCCATTTTCAAGTGCAGTCTTGTAAATCACATCAAACAAAAGCTTATTCGTGTATTTTGTTTCACTACCGCCTTTAAGAATAGCACAATTACCACTCTTAATGCACAAAGAAGCAATCTGTACCAACGCATCTGGTCTTGCTTCAAAGATGACCCCAATAACACCTATTGGACAACTTTCTCTTACCAATACGAGATTCTCATCCAGTTCACGCTTTAGCTGCACCTGAGACAATGGATCAGCAAGTGTAATCAAGTTTTGGATACCCTTTACTGAATCCTGTAACTTCTGTTCTGTAAATTTTAATCTTTTTACAACTGCTGCCGGCACTTCATTCTTCTCTGCTTCCTCTAAGTCTTTTGCATTTTCCGCAAAAATCTGTTCCTTATTTGCAAGTAACGCTTCTGCAATCGCTTCTAAAGCTTTATTTCTTGTCTCAATTAATGTGGCTGCCATCTTTGGGCTGTCTATTTTCATAGAAGCAGCTTTTTCTTTTACTGTCATTACACTCACCTTTACCTTTTCTATACTCTAAGAAATGAATACTGTATTTCTTCTGTTATAATTTTATCCATCTTTATGTCATGTTCATCATGAGGAATTTCTTCTACAAGCTGACCGGAAAAACATAATCCGATTACTGTCATCTGTCGTTTATCCTTCAAAAATCTGTCGTAAAAGCCTTTTCCATATCCTACACGATAGCCATTTGCATCAAACGCAACTCCTGGAACAATAACCAAAGTATCCTCACTGCGCTCAAAACGATACAAATAACGTTCATTCACAACAGGTTCTTTTATCCCTTTATATCCACTTTCTAACTGTTTTATCGATACTACTTGATAAAACTCCATTGTCCCATTGTCATTGGATTTAGGAAAAAAAACTTTTTTCTTACGCAAAACAGCATCTTCAAAAATCTCTCTCGTCATAACCTCATGACGATAATCAGCATAGAGTAAAACATTATCTGCCTCTTCATATTCCAGTGTTTTTAATACCTTTTGCGCAATCAAACTACTCTTTTGCAAAACATCATGGCTACTCATCTGATTTCTGATTTGTATGGTTCGTTTTCTTATCTGCTCTTTTGTCTCCATAGACTGAATCTCCCGCAAAGCATTAATGTGTTTTCTTATTTCCGAACTTTTCTCCCAAATTCACTAATGTTCCATCTGGATTTTGAATGGTCACACTATCTAATTGTGCTCTTAAATTACCACGCACACTTGCAATATATTCTGCTCTAAGCTTTGCCTGCTCCGTTTTTTCTTCTTCTGTCAATCCCTCTGCCTGTGATTTATGATATAATTCATTAATTCTAGTAATTCTTTCATCCATGTTCATATCCGTTTTCCTCACTAATTCTATTTTTCTATAAATTCATATATATGGGTAAACTCGAAAATCTTTCAGATTTTCGAGTTCATTGAACAAGTTCAATGCAAATATTCCATAATACTCTTTAGAATGCAAGCATTCACAGAGTATTATTAATCATTTTCGCTGCTCTCATTATTTATGTAAGTTGTCAACAAATTCTGCGAAATCAAATGCATCATTTCTATTTTCCTTAAAAAGAGTACCGTAACTTCTACCTTCTAAAATTCTATGAATCACACGTACATCCTTACCATTAGCAATTACCATATCAGCACCTGAATAAGTCGCAATCTTAGCCGCAGTTAGTTTTGTTTCCATACCTCCTGTTCCACTATCACTACCTGTCGTTCCTTTTCCCATGCTTATTAATTCGTCCGTAAGACATTCCACCATGTCAATAAACTCAGCATCAGGATTCTTTCTAGGATCATCTGTATACAAGCCGTTAATGTCTGACAGTAAAATCAATAAATCTGCCCCTGTCAAAGCCGTAACAATAGCAGAAAGTGTATCATTATCACCAATAACCTCATCCAACTCAAAAGTAGAAATCGTGTCATTCTCATTTACAATCGGAATAACACCCATTTCAAGTAAAGTGTTAAAGGTATTCTGTGCATTATTGCGATTCATTTCATCAACAACGGTATTTCTAGTCATAAGAATCTGTGCCGCCTGATGACTATACTCTGAAAAAATTCTCTGATATGTCATCATGAGTCTCGCCTGTCCAATAGCAGCACAAGCCTGTTTCTCAGAAATAGTAGTTGTTTTTTTCAGATTTACAGCCTTTCTACCACAAGCAACAGCACCCGAGGTTACCAGAATAACGTCCTTTCCCATATTTCTGATATTACAAAGCTCTCTGACAAGAATATCCATCTTTATATAATCAAGATCTCCTGTTTCCGGATGCTGTAGAGAAGAAGACCCTATCTTAACTACTATTCGTTTCTTATCCTTTAATCTCTCACGTATCTCACTCACTGTTTCTACCTCCAAAAGGTTCGATAATAATATTTCACATTGTAAAACATTTTCTTTTCGTTGTCTAGTATAACGTTTCTAACGCAGTAACGCATTACTCCTGTAAAGCGTTAAAATGGCGCGTATATTTCTGCAATTTTTTCTGCAACATAGATTCCATCCATGGCAGCAGACGTAATTCCACCTGCATAACCTGCACCTTCACCACAAGGATACAACCCTTTTAGTGCTGGACTTTGCAAATTTTCATCTCTATGAATTCGAACAGGCGAAGAAGTCCTACTCTCCACTCCCGCAAGAATTGCATCTCCTGCTGCAAATCCCGGAATCACCTTATCAAAATGCTTCACGCCTTCCATAAAAGCCTGTTCACATTCTTGCGGAAGAAGTCCTCGCAAATTAGAATACGCATACGCTCCCTTAATACAAGGCGTATTGTACTTCGCATTCATCTCAGACGCCTTATTTGTTACATAATCTTCAAAATACTGAATAGGAATTTTACCATTTCCAATTCTATATGCATGTTCTTCTAATTGTCTCTGAAAAGCTACACCAGCAAGCGGTCCATCAGAAGCATAATCCTCCGGAGTCACTTGCACAATAATTGCACTATTTGCATTTTGACTTCCACGGTCAGAATAACTCATACCATTCACTGCAATCCTTCTATCTTCACTAGATGCATTTACAACATATCCCCCAGGACACATACAAAAAGAATAGACACCACGTCCAACACTTGTTTTAGCAGTTAATTTGTATGGTGCTGCTGGGAGCTCTTCTCCATGCTCCTTTCCATACATCACTTCATTAATTAAACGTTGTGGATGCTCTACGCGCATACCAACAGCAAACGATTTTGACTCCATCGGTAAATTAATTGCATCAAGGTATTCAAAGGTATCTCTTGCACTATGACCAATCGCAAGCACCACATGATTTGTTTTTATCTCCTCTTCGCCAATGACTACACCAGTCATTTTGTTATTTTCAACACAAAATCTTGTTACTTTACTTCCAAAACGTACTTCTCCACCATGACGAATAATTTCTTCGCGCATATATACTACTACTTTTTTCAAAATATCCGTACCGATATGAGGCTTGCTTTCATATAGAATTTCTTCCGGTGCACCTGCCTCTACAAAAATCCGAAGCACTTCCTTGTTACGCCCATACTTATCCTTAACCAAAGTATTTAGCTTTCCATCTGAAAAAGTTCCTGCACCACCCTCACCAAACTGCACATTTGACTCCGGTTTTAAAGTGCCTCCAGTCCAGTATTCTTCTACATCCTTAGTTCGAGTCTCTACATCATAACCACGTTCCAAAATAATCGGTTTGTATCCATGCATCGCCAACATATATCCACAAAACAAACCTGCCGGTCCCATTCCAATAATAACAGGACGTTCTGCGAGCTTTTGCATACCACTTTGAGGAAAATGATATTTTACTTGTTCAGAGATAACAACATTCGCATTTTTACATTTTTTTACTACTGCCTGTTCAGAAAGCTTATTCAGCTTCACCCCAACAGAATATACTTGAAAAATTTGTGGTTTCTTTCTCGCATCAATGGAATGCTTTATAATTTCAACTGTTTCAATATCCGTTTCTTTTATTTTCAACTGTTTGGCAACCTTTTGTTTCAGAATATGTGGTTCATCCAACATATCTCGTACTGTCAATCGCTTGCCTTTCCATTTCATTTCTGATTTTAACTGATTAACTATAATCATATGTAACCATCCTTATTCTATCTTTATACATTACTGTTAGCACAAACCATAACTCTATTCATTCATTACTGCACATTCTCCAGCAATCTTACCTGTTGTCCATGCCCATTGTAAATTATATCCACCACATATACCATCACAATCCAAAATCTCACCAGCAAAATATATATGAGGACATTTGAGCGATTCCATTGTGTCTCCAACCTCTTCCAGCGGAACTCCACCACTACATACCTGTGCACTATCATAAGAATTTGTTCCGGATACTACAACTTTAAAATTTTTGAGCAACTTAAAGCACGCCTCAAATTCCTCATCTGACAAACACCCGATAGTAGTATCCATATTCCACTTGTATCTCTGACAGATTAACATCGCAAGCTTTTTATTCACCAAGCCTCCAAAGAATTCTTCTACTGTCTTATGTGCAAAGCATTCTCTAGTTTTTATTAATTCATCCATATCCGTTTGGGATAAATAAGTCAAAAAATCTATCATTACAACAACAAAATCTACTTTTGCTGCTCGAAGCCCTACTTGCTGTTCATATAACGCTCTAGATACAATTCTACTAAATTGAAAAACAGGAATACCAGAAATCCCATAATCAGTAAGCTGAAGCTCTCCTTCTTCCTTTGCTTGTTCTTCTCCGTCCACATATAAAGTAAGTTCCGCCTGTGCACGGACACCTGCCACCATTTTAAAATAGTCGCCCTCACACCTTAGTTGAACAAGCGCCGGTAAAGATTTAATTATACTATGTCCTAATTTCTTAGCCAATCTATAACCTGAACCATCAGACCCTGAAACTGCTGCTGCCTGTCCGCCAGTTGCTATAATCAAACGATCATAATGCAATGTGTGGTTTTTCGTTCCTATGACAACCATTTTGGGGACATTTTTTTTATTTCCATTCCCTTTTTTCCCTTTTGTTTCTGGCGTCTTTTCCTTAATTGTAGTTTCCAACAAAAGCATTCCACCATTACTTTCCGGTATTACATCCAGCACCTCTGTATCTGTAAGAATCTTCACTCTACAATATCTTGCTTCTGCTACGAGAGCATCCAACACACTCACCGCTTGCTCCGAAACCGGATATACGCCTCCATCACGTTTTTCTTTTGTATATAATCCTATCTGTTGGAAAAACATTCTAGTATCTTCTGCCGTGTATTTTTCTAATATATTATATATTCTATCAATATGATTTCCATAATATTTAGAATATACATCACTCATATTGGTAAGATTACACTTTCCATTTCCTGTCATTAATATCTTCTTACCAACCCTATCCTTATGTTCGACTATGGTCACGCAAGCTCCTAGACGAGCCGCTGTAATAGCAGCCATTAACCCGCTTGCGCCACCTCCTATAATTACTATATTTTTTGACATATTAACTAACCATGCCTTTCTCTTGACTTATACCCTAACTACTATAGGACTCCAAAAAATGATATACTTTTAGCTCGGAATCAATATATTTTCCTCTCAATACTTCCTGCTGTACCACTTCGGGCAAATCATGCAACATCAAATCTGTTTCAAAATATATCGTTTCTTTATCTTGTTTGTATACACAGATTTTACCCTCTACTACCATTATATAATAACCTATTTCTTCTACTGTTGTATCATAAATTCTAACAATTTTCACTTTTTCTCGAGAAAACAGTTCCAAGTGTTGCGATTGAAACCCTCTTTCTTTGTCTGTAAGACTTAATTGCTTACTATCTTCACATAACGTTTTCTCAAAATCTGCTCGTGTCATATCAATATATTTTGCCGGTATTCTCTCCTCTGAAATCATCACTGTTCCATCTTTTTGATCTATATCCTCATAAATACAAATGGTATCACAAGTAGTTCGGATACTTTGGGAAGAAACGGATGCTTTATCCATAGAATCTGGTATCTCTGTTGCTATTTCTGAATTTTCCTCTAATAATTTATCAGGTAACTGTTCACGCCATATATAGCGTTTCCATATTATCAGAGCAATAAGCAACACCATTATTATTAATGTAAAAAATAAACCAATCTTATATCCTTTTTTCATCTTCGCCTCCGTCTTTTAAACATGACATTTTAGGATATAGTATCGGCTTATTTTCTGTTATTTATTCTTTTTACATTATTCTATATAACTCCTAGAATAACTACTTTTCATCTACAGCAGTTTACATTTTTGGGCTATTGTTAACACAGTTCTTCCACCCGGCATCTTTTTAAGGTCATTTTCATCAATTCCTTTCAATAATACCATCGCTACGAAATATGCAGTAACCCCCAATACAATACCAAGAAACAATACCACAAAATCACCGACAAACTTATGAAGGGCAATATTAATCACTACAATTACCACTCCCATTATAACTGACGAAATCATTGGAATTGCAAATGTTTTGATAACCTCCTGACGGTATTTAAGATATTTTCGAATTGCAAGCCAGTTCATAATACATACAATCAGCGCAAATAGAATATTCGCATAAACCATTGCATGGATTCCCATATTCATCTGCAATGCTACATATAAGAATATGATATGAACCACTAGTGCGATAACTGCATGCACAACAGGAACACGCATTTTATTTATTCCTTGTAATACTCCATTCGTCAAAGTTGACATAGAATAGAAAACGACCGAAACCGCCCCAACCTGCAGAAGATTTACCGCAAGGTCTATTTCCCCTCTAAACAAAATGGTTATAATAGGTCTTGCTAAAACAGCCAAGCCAACAGCACTTGGAATAGCAATAATCATAGTAAAGCGCATCGTTTGATTAATTTTTTCCCTTGCTTGCCTGAACTCCTCTCGCATAATCAGTCCCGTAAGTACTGGAACAATCGAAGAACACATTGCATTTGCAAGTGCGATGGGTACATTCACCAATACTCGGTATTTACCGGAATAAACACCAAGATTATAAGCTTTAACATCTTCCAACCCCTTCTGGATCATAATATCATTATAAATTCTGATATCTAAAATATTACTAATATTATATACCGTTGAACTCAAAAGTACTGGAAGAATCGTCAATAAAATCAAACGAAAGATTTGTCTATAACTATCAGGTCTTCCACTTTTATCCTTACTTACATTACGTTTAGCACTTGGCCGATACAAAACATATACAAACGCCAAAAACAACAATCCAATGGCAGCACCGGCAACAGGTCCTATCGAAGCACCCGCAGCACCATAAGCAGGAGCATAGTCTTCATTATGAAGCAACGCCCCTACTTTTTCTCCTCGCGAAAATAAAATATAAGAACCTATGATACTGGCAACAAGAACAAATATCTGCTCTAAAACCTGCGAAATCGCTGTAGGCATCATAGTTCCCAGCCCCTGAAAATAACCTCTAAGAACACCCATCATAGAAACCATAAGCAAAGCGGGTCCTAATACTCTTAACGCAAGCGCACTCATTGGTTCCAACATAAATCTTGTGGCGATAACATCACCTAAAATTTCAGCAATAAAAAAGCATAAGCCACCTGCTACAATCGCAAAAAGCATTGCACACTGAAAAACTCTCTCAGCATTTTTATACTGTCGTTTTGTAACTTTAGCTGATACTACCTTAGAAACCGCTAACGGTAAGCTATAGCATGATATAAGAAGCATAAATGCATATACTTCATACGCAGAAGAATAATATCCATTTCCTACATCTCCAATAATATGCTCAATCGGAATCCTTCGAACCATACCCAAAAGCTTTGATATAATCCCAGCCATAGCAAGAATGCTACCCTGCACAATAAAATTGGTCTTTTTTTTCATACTCCACCTCTACATTTTGCCACTTATCTGGTAATACCAAGGCTTGCTAAAATTTCCTCCTGCTTGGCTTCCATAACCTGTGCCTCTTCCGGCTCCATATGATCATAACCAAGTAAATGTAGCATGCTATGGGCTACCAAAAAAGCAAACTCTCTCAATGGAGCATGTCCATACTCTTTTGCTTGTTCATACACCTTATCTATTGAAATAACAATATCTCCTAAAATCAACTCTCCCGTTTCAGGATCAAAATAATCTTCTACATAATCCTCAATTCCTGTAAAATCTGCAGGTGCATCATAATCTACATTCGGAAATGACAATACATCTGTAGGTTTGTCTATCTGTCTAAATTCCTTATTCATCGCATGGATTCCTTCGTTATCCGTAAGTAATACTGCAACGTTTGCTTCATACGGGCAGCCCTCCTGCTCCAGTGCTCTCTCTATCACTTTTCCCAAAATATCTTCCACATCAAATGGCAATTCTTGATTTGTCTCATTCTCTACGCAAAAAGTCATAATATAATTTTTCTCCTGTAAAAATTTTTTCCATTCCACATAGGTCAGAAAGTGAAATATCACTTTGATTCAAAATTCCACTATCAACCTTTCTATGAATAATTGCTGTTGCAATCTTACCGTAGTCAATCTCACTTTTCTGTTCTTTTTCTAATAAGTACATAATAGAAGATACAACAGAATCTGCAAGATATACAACAACTGTTTCTTTCATTTTTAAAGTCAATGATTTATAATTATATTCCTGCAAAAGCTGTACAGCCTTTGGTGGAAACTTATACATCTGACATATTTCCTCTAATGATTTATTTTCTTTTCGACACTCAGACACTATAATCTTATGATAATAACCACCACATTTTGCTATATTCACATCCATCTGAAGTATTCTAGCCGCTTTTTCTGCAAAATATGCTGTATGTATAGCATTGTAGTACAATTCTTTATTTTCTTCCTTATATTTCGCAAGCAACGGAAACTCCTGATCATTAATTATAAGATATTTATCTATTTCCTTATCTATTACCGTAGCACAATATAGTCTCAGCACTGCCATCATTAACAATATTGTAATAAAAACATTAATAATCGGAATAACAAATTTTTCCATATCCGGCATTCCCTTATTTTCGAGCATAATCTTTGCCGTCATCACTACCGTATATAAAACAACGGCTATCAACATAGGTGCTCCTGTTCTATAATCCTTATCAAGCCCTTCAAACAAAATAGAAAAAATGGCTCCTACAAGAAAATAGATCAAAAAGATCAGGATACTGGCATCTGAAAAGTAGACACAAATGCACAATACACCCGCATACCCCATTAATCCTGTTGTTGTATTGGAAAACAAAGTCAATGCTAACGCAATTGCCGGAACTGCCCAACCTCCATTCGGAAGTAACGGCAAAAGACATCCAACAACAATGCTTATAATAAACATACATACAAACCTTGCATAATGATTACCATTGTCATAATGCAAGCGCTGATATATATTAGATTGCTCATACGAAAAAATTACGCTACCAAAAGAAGCTGCTGAAATAATCAATAGCGTAAAAATCCCCCGAAAAGATTTTCCATAATAATATGCTGCAATTCCCGTTGCAAACATAGAAAACAGGAACATAATAACAAGCAAAATGACATTATGCCATTTCGTTTTTTCCTTTTTCATATTTACAACTCCTTACCTTAAATTTTTTCCACGAAACACTGTCGAATTTACATTATTTTTTGTTTGTTTCTTATATTCACTATTTTCATATTCATCATATGCTTTTACGATCTTCTGAACTAATGGATGCCTTACAACATCACGATTCGTCATTTTAACAAATGCAATATCACTAATTTTACCTAATACTCTTTCTGCTATATCTAAACCCGACTGCGTTCCAGGCGCCAAATCCTTCTGTGATGCATCACCTGTTATAATCACCTTAGATCCAAAACCAATTCTCGTCAAAAACATCTTCATCTGAGCTGGTGTTGTATTTTGCGCCTCATCCAAAATAATATACGCATTATCTAAGGTTCTGCCTCGCATGTACGCAAGTGGAGCAACCTCAATTAATCCCTTTTCCATATTTTTCAAAAAGCTATCGGCCCCCATAATCTGATAGAGCGCATCATACAACGGACGCAAATAAGGATCCACCTTACTCTGCAAATCACCCGGCAAAAATCCTAGCTTTTCACCCGCTTCTATAGCCGGTCTTGTTAAAATAATTCTCTCAACCTCATGATTTTTAAATGCGGTTATAGCAAGAGCCATCGCTAAATATGTCTTTCCTGTTCCTGCAGGACCAAGTCCAAACACAATCATCTTCTCTCTAATCGCTTCAATATAACGCTTCTGCCCTAAAGTCTTTGGTTTTATCGGCTTTCCTGTTATCGTATGGCAGATACAGTCTCCATCCATCTCTAACAATGAATCCTCTTCTCCATCCTTAGACAATTCAATGGCATAAGAAACACTCTGCTCCTGAATCTGATTTCCTCTTGTGGATAATTCCACTAAATCTTTCATTAGTTTTAATGCTTTATCAACAGCCTCCTGTGTTCCAGATATGCGTACTTCTCCATTTCTATCTGTAATCACTACTTGCAATTCATCTTCAATTTTACGAATATACGCATCTTGACTTCCAAAAATATTCTGCATATGTTCTGCAGATATCTGCATTCCAACTTGAACCTTTTCCAATTCGCTACTCCTTCTCATCCGTTCCTGGTATGTTTTCTGTTATTTTCACCTCTTCTCCCGTCGGTTTTATAACAGATAATTTAGCATTTAATTCCATACCCTTATTATACTTTTTTATTTTAACATTTTTTTCAATAATTTGTACCCCTTTTTCTTGTAAACATAAAATAAATTTCTCTAAATTATCGTTTAATAGATTCTTCATCTCTTCTTCCGAATATTCAAGGTATTGTAAATGATACTCTTTTTCACAAATGTTACCATAATATATAGGTAAATACAAATCCTCCAACAAACATACTTGATACTTTTGCGTTATTCTCTCACACTCTTGGAAATCTCTTCCCAACATTGGACTTTCTATATGATATCCAAAAACATCCAAAAATATACCTTTATGCTCACTACCCGTATAAGAAATAAATGGATACGTCTTTTCTAGTTGTTGACAATATGACATTTGTGTTTGAATCATCACATCTGCATCAGAATTATAAGTCTGATATGCTACAATATTCTGCGACTCATCATAAATCGGAACATTTCCTTCAACCAACACCTGACCAACTTCAACGACATCCCCTATTTTAACTTTCGGTACCCCATTTCTTGTTATGATAGACATAATTGTTCCAGACTCTTGGGCAATTAAGTCAGTTCCTTGCATCTCCTCTACAACAGGTTCCTTTTTTTCATTTTCCTTTACCTCAACATATAACTTTGTCCCTTCAAAATAAATTGATGTCCAAGTAATATTAGGAAAAGACTCTCTTAATCGTTTTTCCATTTCTTCACAATCAAGTGCCTCTTTTTTCATTCCATAATATACCCGTTCCTCATCTAGAAAATCTCCTAATTCCTCATTACTAATCTGAAAGTTTCCAACAAACTCAATAGCCCAGATATAATCCGTAACTACATATAACATCCCTAGACACAAAAAAAGACTTATAAAAAAAAGAACCCTTTTTTTCATAAAAGGTACATAAAAAGGTATTCCATTTTTCTTAATAACACTTGCCCTTGTTCCTGTTTTTTTTAATAAAGGAACTGTATCAAAATAATCTATTGCAGAAATACTACAATAAAAATCCTTTTCTTCCTTTTTTATATCCCAAAGAAAAATATCATGCATTCTGCACATATTCAAAAAACGTTCCACATAATCACCGTACAGCCGAATCGTAAGATATCCCTTTATATACCACGTCCACCTATTTCGCAAAATTGCCTCCTTCTATGGAAATATTTATTATATAATACACGTAATTATTCAGTACCTTCATAATTACGAGCCATCTTTAATGTCTTGCAATTATCCATCTAAAATCACTTTCAGCGATAAAACTTTTGCTTACCATATCATTTTCTTACGGTCTCAGCAGTAAATGCTTCGACCTACCCGGATAGCAACTAATACACTTCTTTTCCTACCTGATAATTCGCACCTCCTGAATTTGACCCGATATTTTCATATCTTCATTCGAATAATAAGCTATCATAAGACAATTCCCACTAATACAATATTTACAATCATGTCCCTTCACCAAAATTTCATGACAAGTATAAGAAATAATTCCTTTAAAATTTTCCAAAAAAATTTCCGACATTCCTACCACATGAAGAAGTGTTGCATTCGCAATCACATCTTTTGGAATCGAATATGCCTCTGCAAAACGTTGTCCTATTCCATTTATTTCCTCTTTCCACATATTATTTCTCCAATTAAAAATGAAGTATAGTAAACCCATACTTCATTTTATGCCTTCTGTTGTGTTACAATTCCTTTTATTAGCTTTTTCTTTGCTACAGACTCTCTGCTAAAAGCATCTGAACCCAAAAACACTCTGTTACATTTCTAAACTCTTTATTTATGATACGGCTCTCCATTTATTATTCGATAGCAACGATAAATCTGCTCTAACAAAATCACCCTCATAAGCTGATGCGGAAATGTCATATCCGAAAAACTCAGCTTTTCATCAGCTCTTTGTAGCACACTTTTATGAAGCCCCAGTGAACCACCAATCACAAATGCAAGATTACTCTTCCCCATAAGTCCTAATTGTTCTACATGTCTTGCCATAGTAACAGAATCCATTTTCTTACCTTCTATCGCAAGCGCGATACAATATGTATCATCTTTGATATTCTTCAATATTCTATCTGCTTCTTTTTGCTTAATCTGTTCTTCTACAACTTCCGAAGCCTTGTCAGGCGTTTTTTCATCCGCCACTTCAATAATATCCAATTTGCAATAACGACTAAGTCTCTTTGCATACTCAGCGATTGCATCACGGTAGTATTTTTCTTTTATTTTTCCTACTGTAATCAATGTAATATTCATACTTTTACCTTTACACAGGCATACCCTTACAACACGTATAAAATATGTTATATGAACATACCTTTACTTACTATAATCCATATTAGTAACCATGCTTTTCCAATATCTGCAAACTTTACAGGTACTTCAAGTACCTTGTGCAGGCACAATATTTACAATACGAGCTATGTTCGTATGTAAAAAATTTATTTTTCATACTAACATCATCATATATACACAAAAGTGCCGTATAAATACGACACTTTCATACTTGTTACTAGAACTGAATGAACTGTAACACATATTTACCAGTAATACTTTTAGTGATCTCCCTCGAAAATCTCACCATAAAGTTCTTCTGTAAGAGATTCCAAGTAAGCTACATTCACATCTCCAAATTCTCTCTTAATAGCACCTTTTAACAGCTCAAAATATCTAAAATACTTCACTTCATCTGGCATGTCTACTGGTAAAGCAGCTTTTTTTACAATGCTCTCTTTTGTAACATTTTCCAATGTCCACGCCTTAATACGACTTGTCAAATCATCTTCTGTTTCTGCTTCCTTGGCATATTTCTTGAATGATTTAAAGGAACTAAATCCCATAATAACAAAAATCAAGAACATAGTACCCATTACTAAATATGTAATATATTTTCCAGGAGCAGAAAGAGAAAACGGAAATACGCCTAATTCTAAAAGCACTAATGCTACAAGACCAAGTACACCAACAAAAATCAACGTATATCCTGAGCTTTTAAAATCCTCTGCCTTTGACTTCTTATCCTGATATACTCTCACAGAATCTCTAGCCGCATTCATTCTAGCATTTCTAATCTGTGTTTCAATTGATAATTCTTTTGTGGATTCTGCATTTTCTTCAGCATCTGCTTCTTGCGGTTCCTCAATGTCATCAAGCACCCACTGCTGAGCTTGATGCTTCATTTGATTCTCTTTCGAATATGGATTCTCACTATCTGGTGGAAGCTCATCCATCAAAGGAATTTTACAATCAGCACATTCTTTAATCCCTTCTCTATATTCAGACTTACATTTTGGACACCAAGGCATAACCTTTTCTCCTCTCGTCTCTTTATCCTATTTGTTAGAAAGATATTCGTGAATTCCCTTTGCAGCTGCCTTACCAGCACCCATAGCAAGAATAACTGTTGCAGCACCTGTTACGGCATCACCACCAGCAAATACACCTTCTTTTGTTGTCTTACCGAACTCTTCATCAGCAACAATACATTTCCACTTATTTGTCTCTAAACCTTCTGTTGTAGAAGAAATTAATGGATTCGGAGAAGTTCCAAGAGACATAATAACGGTATCAAGTTCCATCTCAAATTCGCTTCCTTCAACTTCAACAGGTTTTCTTCTTCCGGATGCATCAGGCTCACCAAGTGCCATCTTTACACACTTCATGCCCTTAACCCAGTTATTTTCATCTTCTAAAATTTCAATTGGATTTGTCAGAAGGTCAAAAATGATACCTTCTTCTTTTGCATGATGTACTTCTTCTACTCTGGCTGGAAGTTCTTCTTCACTTCTTCTATATACGATATGAACCTCTGCTCCAAGTCTGAGAGCTGTTCTTGCAGCATCCATAGCAACGTTACCGCCACCTACAACGGCAACTTTTTTACCACGCATAATTGGTGTAGTAGAATCTTCGTTAAATGCCTTCATAAGGTTACTTCTTGTTAAATATTCATTAGCTGAGAATACTCCGTTAGCATTTTCACCTGGGATTCCCATAAACTTAGGAAGACCTGCTCCTGAACCGATAAATACCGCTTCAAAACCTTCTTCTTCCATCAATTCATCAATTGTAATAGACTTTCCAATGATAACATTCTTTTCAATCTTTACACCAAGAGATTCTACGTTCTCGATTTCCTTCTTAACAACAGCTTCCTTTGGAAGTCTGAATTCAGGAATACCATAAACAAGAACTCCACCTGCTTCATGTAATGCTTCGAAAATAGTTACATCATAACCAAGCTTTGCAAGATCTCCTGCACATGTAAGACCTGCAGGGCCTGAACCAATAACCGCAACCTTCTTACCAAGCTTTTCTTTTGCAGGTGCTGGCTTAATTCCATTCTCTCTCGCCCAGTCAGCAACAAATCTTTCTAACTTACCAATTGCAATTGCATCACCCTTAATGCCTCTGATACACTTACCTTCACACTGACTTTCCTGTGGACACACACGACCACAAACAGCCGGTAAAGCAGAAGATTCACTAATAATCTGATAAGCCGCTTCCATATTGCCAAGCTTAACCTGTTCAATAAATGCAGGAATATTGATAGAAACAGGACAACCCTTCATACACTGTGCATTCTTACAGTTAATACAACGCTCTGCTTCACACATTGCCTCTTCCATATTATATCCAAGACATACTTCCTCAAAGTTTTTTGCTCTAGCAGCAGCCTCTTGTTCACGTACCGGTACTTTATTTAAAACGTCCATTTATAAAACCTAGTCCTTTCTAAAATATTAGTCGTTGCAGTTACCACATCCACCATGATGTGTATCACCTTCCTGTAACTTGAGCATAGCTCTTCCTTCAGCAGTTTTATAAATCTGCTGACGCTTCATAGCCTCGTCAAAATTTACAAGATGTCCATCAAATTCAGGACCATCTACACATGCGAACTTAACCTCATCGCCAACAGTAACTCGGCACGCTCCACACATACCAGTACCATCAACCATAATAGGATTAAGGCTGACAATAGTAGGGATACCAAGTTCCTTTGTCAGCTTACAAACGAACTTCATCATAATCATAGGACCAATAGCTACGCAAAGGTCATAATTCTTTCCTTCATCAACAAGATCCTGAATTGTCTGAGTAACCATACCCTTTCTTCCATAAGATCCATCATCTGTTGTCACATAAAGATTTCCGGCAACAGCCTTCATTTCATCTTCAAGAATCAACAAATCGTGATTCTTAGCGCCAACAATAACATCAGCATCTACACCATTTTCATGTAACCATTTTACCTGTGGGTATACAGGTGCAGTACCAACACCACCTGCAACGAATAAAATCTTCTTCTTTGCAAGTTCTTCTTTATCTTCATCTACTAATTCAGATGCACGACCGAGTGGACCAACAAAATCATGGAATGCATCTCCTGCCTTTAAAGCACACATTCTAGTTGTCTCGGCTCCAACAGTCTGAAATACAATAGTAACTGTTCCTTTTTCTCTATCATAATCACAAATAGTGAGTGGAATTCTCTCTCCATCCTCATCCATTCTTACAATAATAAACTGTCCCGGCTGACAATTTTTTGCTACACGTGGTGCTTCCACTACCATTAAGTAAATATTCGCGGTAAGCTCCCTTGCTTCTAATATCTGGTACATATAACTCCTCCTGTTATTTTTTTCACACATCTTTTTTATTGTAATGTAAACAGCTTACAATTTCAACTTCTTTTTCGCGGTTTTCCGTATTTTTTCGAGATTAACATTGCTATTTTCCACTTCGTCACATTGATTTTACTAACTTTTATTCAACCAATACCTTCAGAATATAATTACCTTCACGCACTTTTCTAGCAATATATAAATCTGCCGTTTCCGTATCAATAGCATACATATTATTTGTTTCATGTTTCTTTCCAGTTGTGTCAATATATTGCTCATGTGCAATGTAATATGTTCTTCCTGCAAGATTTACTACTGTTTTTATAGCATATTCATTAGCACCAAGTCTATTAGGAACATGTCCATCTAAATCCAGCAAAATCCCTTTTGCCCACAGATTATTATATAATACCTGTAATGCAAGTGTCGGAGCAAAATTCGCCTGAATCGACATTTGAAAAGTCCTTTTTACAACGTTACTATGTACACCTGCTTCATTAATTGCAACAATAGCAAAATTACTAACACCATATGGCATTTCTAGTGGTTCTGTATAACGCAAGCTCTTTTCCGTAGGCATTGTTCCATCTGTTGTATAGAATATCTTTGTATCATCTGCATGATAAATCTCTATCATTTGCGGTTCATTATAGTTTCCACTATCCAAACTAATATCAGGTTCATCAGGTATTGACAGATTAATGTAGTAAGTCTTTGTAATCACATCACTTTCAATCCCATACATATTCACAAATAACGCATTAATTACATAGTCTCCAGATTCCAATAAAATTGGCGACTCATAGACCATAGAATTTCTTGTCGGTACAGAACCATCCAAAGTATAATAAACAAAGCCTTCTGTATTACCCTTTATTGTTATCGATATTAGTTCATCATAAACGCCTTCTTCTTTATTAAATTCAGGTCCCAAAGCAGCATATTTATTATATTTCGATACAATCCTTGGAATGTTGCATTTTTTGAGAACTTCACCCATTTTCTCATAGTCCTGTCTGGTTTCCAAGATTTTCAATAACAAATCATATATTTCTTCCTTACGTTCTGTCTCCAATTCAAGAAGCTCTCCCAGTACAAGGATTGCACTCTGACTTTGACCACTTTTATCATAATACTTTGCCAAAAGAAAACGAGTGTCAATATCCGCAGGATTCAGTGCTAATGCACGTTCTAAATAAATCACTGCTTCATCATAATGTTCTATTGTTGCACATTCAATTGCTTTGTTGTATTGATATTCATACGAATTTTCCTGTATAGCCTGTTTCGTTTTTGGCACAATTATGAAAAAGAAAACAATTACAAAAATAGCAATTGGAAAAAAGGGAAGTAACATTCTTCCCTTTTTTCCATTTTCATTATCCCTTAGTAGAAAATAATCTCTAATTCGTGCTTGAAAATTACTATTTTCTTCCAAAAAATCTTCTACCAATTCCTCATCGTGAAGAGACATATTTTCTACCATATTACTTAAATTCTTGCGAATTTCTGTTTCCAGCTCTATGTCGAATTCTGGAACCATCGTTACCTCTTCACCACAATACTCACATAAGAGTTTCCCCTCAACCAACTCTCTCCCACATTTTGGACACTTCATGTTCAGATATACTCCCTATCAATTTCACACGTTGTATTAAAATAATCCTGTAATTACCCCTTCATCTGTTACATCAATCTGATACGCAGCCGGCTCCTTTGGAAGACCTGGCATAGTCATAATCGCACCTGTCAAGGCAACAACAAATCCAGCTCCCGCTGAAACATAAACTTCTCTAATATTCAACGTAAAATCCGTCGGTCTTCCTAATAAGGTTGGATCATCAGACAAGGAATACTGATTCTTTGCCATACAAACAGGAAGGTTACCAAAACCAAATTTTTCTAAACGATCAATCTGCTTTGATGCAGCAGGCGAAAATACTACATCACTTGCCCCATAAATTTCTTTTGCAATTGTAGCAATTTTTTCACGAATCGAAAGCTCTAATTCATAAATTGGTGTAAAATGACTCTCCTTCGTTTCTAATGTATTCATAACTGCCTTAGCAAGTTCAATACCGCCTTCTCCACCTTTTTCCCACACCTCTGATAATGCAAAATCACAGTTTCTTTCATTACAAAAGCTCTTTACATAGTCAATCTCTGCCTCAGTGTCAGTTACAAAAGCATTTAAAGTAACAACAACCGGCACTCCGTATTTCTGAAGATTTTCAATATGCTTCTCTAGATTTACAATACCCTTCTTAAGCGCATCTAAATTTTCTGTATTTAAATCTTTTTTTGCTACACCACCGTTGTACTTTAATGCACGAATAGTTGCCACTAATACAACCGCATCCGGCTTCAAGCCAGCCTGAACGCATTTAATATCAAAGAACTTCTCAGCCCCAAGATCCGCACCAAAACCTGCCTCTGTCACAACATAATCAGCCATTTTCATAGCTGCCTTTGTTGCTCTTACACTGTTACAGCCATGTGCAATATTTGCAAAAGGACCGCCATGAACAATGGCAGGAGTATGTTCTAATGTCTGAATTAAATTCGGCTTAATCGCATCCTTTAACAACGCTGCCATAGCACCTGTTGCCTTAATCTGTCCTGCAGTTACAGGTTCTCCCGCATAATTATATGCAACAACCATTCGGTCGAGTCTTCTCTTTAAATCTTCCATATCATCAGCCAAACATAAAACAGCCATTATCTCGGATGCAACCGTAATAACAAAATGATCTTCTCTTACAAAACCATCCATTTTGTTGCCCATTCCGACAACTACATTTCTTAGCACACGGTCATTCATATCAAGACATCTCTTCCAAATAACCTGTCTAGTATCAATGCCAAGCTCATTTCCTTGTTGAATATGATTATCTAATAATGCTGCACACAAATTGTTTGCAGATGTAATTGCATGAAAATCACCTGTAAAATGTAAATTCAAATCTTCCATAGGAACTACCTGAGCCATACCACCTCCTGCAGCACCACCCTTAATTCCAAAACATGGTCCAAGTGACGGCTCACGAAGTGCAATAACAGCCTTCTTCCCAAGCTTCCCAAAAGCCTGACCTAAACCTACACTTGTTGTTGTTTTTCCTTCACCAGCCGGTGTTGGATTTATCGCCGTAACAAGAATCAGCTTACCGTCTTTATTTCCTTCAATCTTCTTCAGATATTCATCGGAAATCTTTGCCTTATACTTTCCGTACAGCTCCAAATCATCCATTGTCATGTCCAATGCTTTGGCAACTTCTGTAATTGGCAGCAACTGTGCTTCCTGTGCAATTTCGATATCTGTCTTCATTGTATGGTTCTCCTCTTTATCTTTTACTCTTATCGTTACATGATTAAGATTTTAACAATATACACAAAAAAAGGCAATATGGAAAAACAACTAATCTTTTGCCAAAACTACACCGTTTCTTCCAAATAATTTTCAAATTGTTCCATACTCATCAAAACTTTTCTTGGTTTTGTTCCTTCTTCTGCACCTACAACCCCAGCCTCCTCTAGCTGATCAACAATTCTTGCTGCTCTGTTAAAACCTATTTTAAACACTCTCTGTAACATACCTATTGATGCCTTGTCCTTCTCAATGACAAATTTTCCTGCATCTGCAAAATATTCATCAACATTACTACTTCCGCCTCCTAATGAACATCCAGCACCACCAGGAGTTTGCATCGTTTTAATTTTTTCTTCTATACCATTATCATATGTATTGCCCAATCTTTGATTTTTCAAGAACTCAACAACATCATACACCTCTGAATCTGATACAAATGCCCCCTGAATTCGAGCAGGCTTTGCATACCCCTGTGGATAAAAGAGCATATCTCCTTTACCTAAAAGTTTCTCAGCGCCATTCATATCAAGAATCGTTCTAGAATCTACACCACTTGACACACTAAATGCAACTCGACTTGGCATATTTGCCTTAATCAAGCCAGTAATAACATCAACCGAAGGACGTTGCGTTGCAATAATTAAGTGAATTCCTGCCGCTCTTGCAAGCTGAGCCAAACGACAAATACTTTCTTCAACTTCACCTGCTGCAACCATCATCAAATCTGCAAGTTCATCTACAATAATAACAATCTGTGGCATTTTCTGTAATGGTTCACCCTCTGGAGATAATTTCCCCGATTCAACCGCCTTATTATATCCCTTCAAGTCTCTGACATTTAAATCAGCAAACTTTTTATATCGCTCTGTCATTTCTGCGACACCCCAATGAAGTGCTGCGGAAGCCTTTTTCGGATCAGTCACAACCGGAATCATCAAGTGTGGAATTCCATTATATACACTAAGCTCAACAACCTTTGGATCTATCATAATCAGTTTTACATCATCAGGATTTGCCTTATATAAAATACTCATAATTATAGTATTAATACATACTGATTTACCGGAACCTGTTGCCCCCGCAATCAGCATATGTGGCATTTTAGCAATATCTGTAACAACTACCTGACCACCAATATCTTTACCTACCGCAAATGTTAGATTTGATGGAAAATCTTTAAATTCCTTTGATTCTAATAAATCCCTGAACGCTACAGCACTATTTTCTTTATTCGGCACTTCGATACCAACCGCCGCTTTTCCCGGAATTGGTGCTTCGATACGAATATCCGTTGCGGCCAAATTCAGCTTTATATCATCAGCCAGCCCGACAATCTTGCTCACCTTCACACCTTGCTCCGGTTGCAATTCATAACGTGTTACCGATGGCCCTTGACTAATATCTGTCACAGTTACTCTAACACCGAAATTCTGTAAAGTTTGTTGCAGTCTATATGCAGTTTCCTTTAACTGCATCGGAGAGTCTCCTTTATTTCCCTCTCCCTTTTTCAATAGGGAAATAGGAGGAAACATATATGGCTTCTGTAATTCTTTATTCTGTTGAATCTGTTGAGAAATCGTTACTTCTTCTTTGGCAACTTCTTCTTTATCTAATGATTCTGTCTTTTTGACCACAGGCCTTTGTCTCGGAGTTGCTTCTGTTACAGGCTCCGGCATCCCAGCTAAATCATAGTTTTCTTGCACCTTGTCTTTCTTTTCAAAAGAATCATTCATTGTGAGTTCTTCCAAGAAGCTCTTTTCTACTGGTTGCGGAATTTGTGGTGCTTCCTGAGACACCTCATTAAATGCACTTTCATTACTATAGGAAGAAATACGAATACTCTCTTTTCCTATACTTTCTATATCATCTGTTAAAATAATCTCATGCATGTCAGACTTCGTACCAAGTGTATTTTTCTCCTTGGGTAATGCAGTGCTGGAAATAGATGCCACTCCTCGAACTTTCATATCAGAGCGTCGCACCTTTTCTTGCTTTTTCTCTCGAGCAGCTCTCTCTCTCTTGCGTTCCAGCTCTTCATCATATTCGTACTCTTCATCCACTTCCATAGATTCCCAATACTCTCGTCTCCTAGCAACGTCCTCTTTTGCTGTTTCTATTAGAAAAGAACCGCCTTTTCTCAAACCAGACAAGAAACTCTTCTCTGTAATAAATACAATGGAAATAATCCCCAGTACTACAACCAAAAACAACGTCCCGCCTAATCCAATAAGTTGATACAAGCCATGCGCAATAAGCCCAAAAAGTACACCGCCTCCAGCTTTTTCTTCACTTGAACTTTTGTATAAATCCACCATAAGTGATTCGCTTATAATAAAGCTCTCCTGGTCAATTAGCATATAAGCAATAATGCCAATCAAAAAAACTAAAACACCTGCACTTATGAGTTTAATCACTGCCACTGTATTACCTTTATTAGATATTCCGAATGCAAAAGCCAAAAAAATTAAAATCGGAATCAAATATGCCAACAAGCCAAATAATCCAAACATAACATTAGCAATTGCAATTGCTGCTCTACCTTGTATAATACCCGCAACACATAAAAAAACAAAGATTGCCATTGCAAAAATTGCTATCAACATTACTTCATTTTTTACTGCAACATCAACTTCTTTTCTTCGGGTTCCTTTTCCCTTTCTTGAAGTTGTCTTTTTACTTCTTGCATTTGTTTTTCCTTTCGTACTTGTTCTGCTTTTCGTTGGTTTTCTTCCCGATGCAGATGCCATGTTCTTTCCCCCTATTGAAGTACTTATTATCTCTTTAGCCTAACAGAGATTATTCAAATTTTTTAGGTTATAACGAACACAAAATGAAATATATCTAGCATCACATTAACACCTTACTTGTTTTTACCAGCACTTATGTTGCTATATTCTGTTAAGCTTTTGTATATTAGTATACCATTTCTTATTCCTGTTGTCATGTTATTCTTTGATTCTTAATCATGCTACTGTTTCATATTATTTTCATCAATTAATGCATGGAGTTTTTGAATCGCTTGTGAAATCCCACCTATTTCATCTATAATCCCTTCATCAACTGCTTCTTTTCCCTCTAAAACAGAACCTACATCCTTTGTTAAAACCTCTGTTTCCATCATCAACTCTTCCAAACGTCTTTTCGATATTTTACAATGTTCACAAACAAAGTTTATTATACGATTCTGCACTTCACGAAAATAGTTAAAGGTTTGCGGTGCACCTATCACCATTCCTGACATTCTAACTGGATGAATTACCATTGTTCCCGAAGGTACAATATAAGAGTAATTGGTACTTACTGCTATCGGAACTCCAATACTATGACTACCACCTAGAACAAGTGACACCGTAGGTTTACTTAAAGAAGAAACCATCTCTGCAATTGCAAGTCCTGCTTCCACATCACCACCCATTGTATTTAATAACAAAAGTACACCATCTATCTCCTTACTGTCTTCTATTGATGCAAGCTGTGGAAGCAATAATTCGTATTTCGTTACTTTTGTTTGATTCCCTGAATTTTCATGTCCTTCAATTTCACCTATTATTGTTATTAAATGGATTCTATGATTCTTTTCATTTTTATCCAATGTTACCTGACTTTCCTTTTCTATTTTCTCATCTCTATACTTCTTATCATCAAGTTGTTCATTCTTTTCACATTCTGGCATAATTTTTCCTCCTCTTCTTTTTTCACTGCATCAACATATGCATAATAAAAAGGAACCGCATCATACGATTCCTTTTTATTATGTGAAAAACCTATTTTTCTTATTCAATATCAAAATAATCCATTCCTGAAACATCTTTAAGATCATAATCATCATTGTTATTATGCAAAACAACTGCAAAATCCATTTCTTTATGTTCACGCTTTTTCGGTATTGGCAATGGATTTTCAATTAATTTTACATTTTTCTTCAATCCATCATCACCAAAAACAATTTCCTTCATTCCTGCTGGTAACGCTTCTGTATCCACCTGCTCTTGGACTAATTCCTTTTGCTTATCATCATCAATATTTGTAGATGAATCGATATCTCCAACAATATCATCCAAAGTTATTACTCCTGTCTGTTCTTCTTGAAGCTCACACGGTACCGCATGTTCCTGCTCTATCGATTTTCTCTTAAATATAAACATAGCAACTCCCTTACACAAGCCTGCCAAAGCCAAAAATCCTATTGCACAAAGCAATAACAATAAATTAAAAGAAGAAATCTCATATACTTTATCAGAATAAAATGGTATCAAAAGTATCACACCTGAAACAAGTACAGACACTTGTACATTTGATACAAATCCCATAGCAAAATATATGCATACCACGGTCAATACTTGTAGGATAATATTCAGATACAATCCTGCAACTTTGCTATTACCAAAAAACAGCATGCAAACAGACAGAATCTTTGTGTACCATTCATCTATACCAAATCCTTGAAGCTTATAAACACCCTGACTCCCTATCATTGCTTTTTGATAATAGTCTGCCTGAAGCTCTATGAATTCTGCATTCGGTTGCAAAAAAACTATTCTGACAAATAATGTGAAAAATATTAATACAACTAGAAAAAAAACTGTTCTCCAACATTCTCTATTCATAATGAATTTACCTTATATTTTTTTAAGTGCTTGTTCGATATCTGCAATTATATCATCTGCATTTTCAATACCAACAGATAAACGTATCAAATCTGGCTGTACTCCTGCTTCAATTAATTGTTCGTCTGTCATTTGACGATGGGTATGACTTGCTGGATGTAATACACAAGTCCTTGCATCTGCAACATGTGTTACAATTGCCACCAATTCCAAACTATCCATAAATGCTACACTGACATCTCTTCCACCCTTTAAGCCAAAAGAAATTACACCACAAGTGCCATTTGGCATATATTTCTGCGCTCGGTCATAATATTTATTCCCTTTTAAACCAGGATAATTTACCCAAGCAACCTTTTCGTTATTCTCTAACCACGTAGCTACTTTAAGCGCATTTTCACAATGCTTCGGCACTCGTAAATGTAAGGTTTCTAACCCGATATTCAACAAAAATGAATTCATTGGTGAAGGAACAGAACCCAAATCTCTCATTAACTGCACAGTAGCCTTTGTAATATATGCTGTTTTTCCAAATTTTTTGGTATAAGTAATTCCATGATATGAATCATCAGGTGTTGTAAGACCATGGAATTTATCACCATATTTATCCCAATCAAAATTACCAGAATCTACAATAGCACCGCCAATACACATAGCATGACCATCCATATACTTTGATGTCGAATGTGTAACAATATCTACTCCATAATCAAACGGTCTACAATTAATCGGTGTTGCAAATGTATTATCTACAATTAAAGGAACTCCATGTTCATGTGCAACCGTTGCAAATTTCTCAAAATCCAAAACAACAAGCGCCGGATTAGCAATAGATTCTGCCAAAACACATTTTGTATTTGGTCTGAATGCTTCATTAAGTTTCTCTATGGAATCATCCGGATCTACAATTGTACATTCAATTCCCATTTTCTTCATGGTAACGGTTAAAAGATTAAATGTACCACCATATACAGTAGAAGACATCACCACATGATCTCCTGCCTCACAAATATTAAATACTGCATAATAATTTGCCGCCTGACCAGAAGATGTCAACATTGCTGCCACACCACCCTCAAGTTCACAAATTTTCTGCGCAACTATATCATTAGTAGGATTCTGCAATCTTGTATAAAAATAACCCGTATCCTCTAAATCAAAAAGCTTTCCCATCTGTTCAGACGTATCATACTTAAAAGTAGTTGACTGATAAATTGGCAAAACTCTAGGTTCACCTTTCTGTGGTTTCCATCCTGATTGAATACATTTTGTTTCAATTGAATATTCTTTACTCATTCTGTTACTCCTTTATATATCAATTATAGTATGTCATATCCATATATCAAAGCATATCACAATATATTTGTGTTTTCAATGCTAGCTCTTTTTTTCAAATATACGTTTTTAAATACCTATGTGCAGTAACAAAATACTATTTATAGGTTATACATAGAATTTTCTCTACGTTACAGCAAATTCTTATTATGATTAAGGTGTCAAAAGGTGGTATATAAATTATCCTAAGGCAAAATGCACAAAAAATATAAACGCAAACAACTGCAACGCGCTGACGAACGAACCAATAACTACGACTAAAGCCTCTCAGCAAAGGCTTCGAGTCTAGTCTCCATAACTGGTGGATTTTGTCAGTCGCTAAAAGCGCAGTTTGAAACGTTTGCTTATTATATATTTTTGTGCAAATTGCCATACTACATTCTAAATACCACCTTTTGACACCTTAATCTTATTATTAAAAAAAGCATCATATTTTGATGCTTAAATTAAAAATGGGACCTACAGGGCTCGAACCTGTGACCCTCTGCTTGTAAGGCAGATGCTCTCCCAGCTGAGCTAAGATCCCATGAACATAAATATAAATATTTAATTTATAAACGACCCAGAAGGGACTCGAACCCTCGACCTCCGCCGTGACAGGGCGGCGCTCTAACCAACTGAGCCACTAGGCCGTAATGACTCCAACGGGAATCGAACCCGTGTTACCGCCGTGAAAGGGCGATGTCTTAACCGCTTGACCATGGAGCCAAAATATTAATATTGAAGTATTCCTTCAAAACCGAACACACAAATCTTTATCAAACATTTTACTTCCGTTCTTAACAATTCTTCATTTACCTTCCAGGATAAGCCCTCGACCTATTAGTGACATTCAGCTTAATGC
>JAXJRB010000059.1:0-9444 GCA_036310845.1 Lachnospiraceae bacterium
AAAATCCTGTTAAAGTGAAGTGATAAAATAGAACGGAAAGGGTCATATCAAGGTGGTATGGCTCTTTTTTTGTTCGTCAACACGCACTGTTTTGTACATTATTATTTGTTTTGTTGCAAATTGCATACTCTTTATTGCTGTTTTGAACAAAGTGTTGTACAATAATATGCAAAAGGGTTACATAATTACACAATATGGAGGAAGAGTATGGCAAAAACAACACAAGATATTATTAAGTTTATCCAAGAGCAGGATATTAAAATGGTAGATTTTAAGATTGTTGATATCAATGGTCAGTTTCGACATTCCAAGAAATATTGTGCAGGCAGCAGAGCAGTATATGAAGGATAGTGGTGTGGCAGATACTATGCTGATTTTGCCGGAGTTTGAATTCCATATGTTTGATCAGGTTGGCTGGACTGTACAGCCTAATTCTATTGGTGTATCTGTAGATGGGGAGCAGGCATACTGGAATAGTAATGTACAAGGACAAGGGTGTGTAGTAGCACATCAGAAGAACTATCATGTTGCCAAGCCTTTTGACAGTACTTATGAATGCCGTTCAGAGATGTGTCTTGAATTAGAGAAAATGGGTGTCGCGATTAAGTATCATCACCCTGAGGTAGGTGCAGCCGGACAGTTTGAAATTGAACCAATGCTGGGGCAGATGTCCAAGATGGCAGATGCATCGATGCTGATTAAGTATGTAATTCATAATACAGCTTTAAAATATGGTAAGGTTGCAACCTTTATGCCCAAGCCAGTATATGGCGAGGCTGGAAATGGAATGCACGTGCATATGCTGCTTTTAAAGGATGGGGAGCCAGTGTTTTCTGATGACGCGGGATACTCTCATTTAAGTAGGACAGCTCATTATTTTATGGGTGGATTATTGAAACATATTGCATCCTTATGTGCATTAACCAATCCAAGTACCAATTCCTTTAAAAGATTAGTTCCTGGATTTGAAGCACCCGTAACAGTAGGTAATGAAACATGATTCAATGACGGAACACTTTAGAAAATGTAATGCATGAGTAAGTAGGGTAATCAACTAGTAAAATTTCAAAACATGTAATACAATAGTATTAGTTAGGACTTGGAGGATACATGTATTATGAAAGGAAAATGGTTAAAACGTCGTAAAAGACTGTTTGAGATATAAAGTTGTTTTGTATTATAGGTTATGGTTACAGAATTTGGGGTATTTTCAGAGATGACGGAATGTTATAAAATTAAGGCTGGCATATCGAAAGTTGTGCTATATATAGTTTTGGTATAAAAGTAGATAAACAGAGTAATGTTTGGATAGCAAGCAAAAGCTTAAGTAACAGAACATTACAAGGTGTAAAAGTGAAGGAGGTTCACGATGAAATTACGATTGGTTACCATAATATTGTTAGGTGTATTATTGACGGGGTGTACGCAGAATACAGAAAATGTGGAGGAAGCAACGGTAGGAACTTTGCAGACAGAGGCTCAGACTTTAATGGAAGAAGTATCACAGAGCGAGGAACAGGCAGAAGAACCGTATATCGTATCCTTTGAGGCGAATACAATTGATGGAGAAGAATATTCCTCTGATGCCTTTTCACAGTCACGATTAACGATGATTAACGTATGGGCTACCTACTGTAATCCATGCTTAAGTGAGATGCCGGATCTTGGAGAAATTGCAACAGAATATGACAGTGCAGAGCTTCAGATGATAGGTGTTATCAGTGATGTTGCAGAAACGGCAGCAGAGGATGATATTAAGAATGCCAAGGAATTGATAGAGCAGACGGGAGCGCAATATCAGCATTTATTGTTAAGTGAATCACTATATACGAATTTGGTAGGTGGTGTTAACTCTGTACCAACCACTTTTTTTGTAGACCAAGAGGGTAAAATGTTAGGTTATGCCATGGGTGCACAATCTAAGGAAGCATGGGTGTCCATTATTGAGGATTTGTTATCGAAGTGTGATTGATAAATAGAATTATTTTATGAAAAAGGTATTTTGCCTCTAGTATCATTTTAGGGGGGGAAGGTAATTGTCCAGGTGGGGCGATGTATTTATTGCAGAGTCGTAAAAATGATACAGAATCATGGTAATATGCTTTTGGTAGTAAGTGATGAAAGGCTTGAAAAGGAATATGAAATGTAAAATACCATATTGGTGCATTGGATTAGGAATAGGAGTATTGTTTTTGATGATAGGATTCCATGAAGATCAATTCAAAGACCTCTATCAAAAAGCGGTCATGATTTGCTTAGAATGTATTGGAATTGGTTAATAAATAGGAGTGTATTGTACTAAGGTTAAAGAAAGGCAGCGTGTGTATGAGACGATTCTCCTTGTTAAGAATTCGTTTGTT
Organism: Lachnospiraceae bacterium; assembly: GCA_036310845.1. Taxonomy (GTDB): domain Bacteria; phylum Bacillota; class Clostridia; order Lachnospirales; family Lachnospiraceae; genus COE1. The sequence goes on from JAXJRB010000059.1 coordinate 2,361, forward strand.
TTTTCAGGTTATCTACACCATAATAACAAACGGTTATTTATATGGTTTTTTTAATGGAAAAATATATAAAGGGTCTTTAAAATATGCCTGTGTACCGGGATTAAATTGTTATTCTTGCCCGGGAGCAGTGGCGTCCTGTCCGCTTGGGGCTTTGCAGGCGGCGCTGAATAAGCGTCATTTTGAAGTACCGTTTGCGGTTTTAGGATTTTTCTTTGTATTTGGAAGTGTATTTGGAAGATTTGTATGTGGTTGGCTTTGTCCATTTGGATTGCTACAAGATTTACTACATAGAATTCCGCTCTTTCGGAAAAGAAAACAGCTACCATATCATCCTGTGTTAAAATATGGAAAATACGTGGTGTTATTAGGCCTTGTAGTAGTGGGTTCTTCTTTTTTGTTTACCGGATTTGCCAAGATTCCTGCATTTTGTAAATTTTTATGCCCATCCGGTACACTGATGGGGGCATTGCCACTTTTGGGTATGGATGAACAGCTACGTTCACAGGCTGGTGCCCTATTTGGCTGGAAATTTGGTATATTACTTGTGTTAATTTTCATATCTATAAAAGTATATCGACCATTTTGTCAGTATCTTTGTCCACTTGGAGCTATTTATGGTTGGTTTAACCGCTTTAGTTTAGTACAGATTCATTGGGAAAAGGATACGTGTATTTCCTGTATGGCATGTCAGAGAGCGTGTCCTGTAGATTTGCCACCAGAGAAGATATCGGTTTCTGTGGAGTGTATTAAATGTGGGCAGTGCGTGGCGGCATGTCCTAAGGAGTGCCTTCATTTTAAGAAGTAAAGGAATATATAATATCTACTGCTTCGACATGCGTAAAAAGCATTTGCTCTGTAGCAAACATTGTCTATTACATTTGATTTTTCATGAATAAAAAGAAGCTGTCACCATAAAAATGACAGCTTCTTTTGTTATTATGTGTAGTGTCTGGTTTGACACTTTTTATTTTAGCGATTGTTGATAATCTTTGTTAATTCAACTGGATCTACAATCTTGCCATCCTTGTAAACACGCATGTTACCGGAAGCAATTTCGTCGATGAGGATTACTTCATCGTTGTTGTAACCAAACTCAAACTTGATATCCCATAAGTCAAGACCAAGTGTCTTTAAGTCATCAGCAACAATCTTTGTAATCTTTAATGTCTGTTCCTTCATGCTATCGAACATAGCAGGAGTCATAATACCAAGAGCTGCAAGGCCTTCACCTGTTACGAGTGGATCGCCTAAAGCATCGTTCTTGAATGTACACTCAACATAGCCACCATCTAAAACAGTTCCGTCCTGAATATACTCACCATATCTGCGGATGAAGCTTCCTGTTGCTACTAAACGACAGATAACCTCAAGGCCATGACCGAATACTGTTGCAGGAAGAACTTCCATAGTAGCGTTCTCAACGTCAGCGCTTACATAGTGAGTTTTGATACCAGCCTGCTTTAAAAGCTCGAAATAGTGAATAGATGTCTGAAGGTTAGCCTTACCAATACCTTCGATTGTTAAACCAACACTGTTCTCACCAGGATCGAATACGCCATCTTTTCCAGTGCAGTCGTCTTTGAATTTTAACATTACATTGCCATTCTCAAGCTCAAATACGTCTTTTGTTTTGCCTTCGTAAATTTTTTTCATTTCTAGAATCTCCTTTATTCTTGAATCGCAGATAAGAGTATATCTAACAGAAATACTTTATCACTTTTTTTTTCAGATGAAAACATTTTTTTTTGTAACATATCATTTTTTCTACATTGTACAAAAAAATAGGTAAAATGGGCTTTTATCTTAAAAAAAATGTTGAAATATACATTTACTCTTTTTATTTGCCGGTATTTGTAATAATATATTTAGGTAGTAAATGTTTGGAATAGAGATTAATAGTGTAATGTTTGAACTATAGATGGAATAGCGTTGCAGGCAGGGCTCTATCATACTGAACATAGGAAACCAAGATAGGAGAAAAAAAGATGAAACAGGATATGATTGTAATTCTTGACTTAGGTAGCACAGAGAATACAGTAATTGCACGCCAAATTCGTGATATGGGCGTTTATAGTGAGATTCATCCACATGATATTACCGTTGAACAATTACGTGCATTAGATAACGTAAAAGGTATTATTTTAAATGGTGGAGAGAACAGAGTTGTTGACGGTGTAGCTGTTGACGTAGCAGATGAGCTTTATTCCTGCGGTCTGCCAATGATTTCTATTGATCATCCTACATCTAAGTGTGATAAGAAGTTTGATGCAATGCCAACAGAAGCTGACATCAAAGCTTTCGTATTTGATGAATGTAAGGCAGAAGCAAATTGGAATATGAAGAATTTTATTGAAGACCAGGTAGAATTAGTACGTCGTCAGGTTGGTGACAAGAAGGTGCTTCTTGCATTATCGGGTGGTGTAGATTCTTCCGTCGTTGCTGCTCTTTTATTAAAAGCAATTGGTCAGCAGTTAGTATGTGTTCATGTAAACCATGGTCTTATGCGTAAGAATGAGTCAGAGAACGTTGTAGAGGTATTCCAGAACCAGCTCAACGCAAATCTTATCTATGTTGATGCAACAGATCGTTTCTTAGGAAAGCTTGAAAATGTTGCAGATCCTGAGCAGAAGAGAAAAATTATCGGTGGAGAATTCATCCGTGTATTCGAAGAGGAAGCTAGAAAGCTTGAAGGCATCGATTTCTTAGGACAGGGAACTATTTACCCTGATATCATTGAATCTGGTACAAAGACAGCAAAGTGTGTAAAATCACATCACAACGTAGGAGGTCTTCCAGAGGACTTACAGTTCGAGCTTGTTGAGCCATTAGCACAGCTTTTCAAGGATGAAGTTCGTGCATGTGGTGTTGAGTTAGGACTTCCAGCCGAGATGGTATATCGTCAGCCATTCCCAGGTCCTGGACTTGGTGTACGTTGTCTTGGTGCCATTACTCGTGACCGTCTTGAGGCACTTCGTGAATCAGATGCTATCCTTCGTGAAGAGTTCGCAAAGGCTGGCTTAGACAAGACTGTATGGCAGTACTTCACTGTAGTACCTGATTTCAAGGCAGTTGGTGTTAGAGATAACGCTAGAAGCATGGGCTACATGTGTGTAATCAGAGCCGTCAATACAATTGACGCTATGACAGCAACCATCGAAAGAATTGATTATGATTTATTAGAGAAGATTGCAGATAGAATTACGGCAGAAGTGACAAGTATCAACCGAGTTGTATATGAAATTACCAAGAAGCCGGTTGCGACAATTGAGTTTGAATAAAAGCCACCTGTTAAAGTGCAACGTCATTTATCCTGAAAATGCATAATGGATTAGTCTGACAACCGAATAAAAAATAAGTAATAGACCTTGCAATGAGCCAATCAAATTCCTCGTTTCAAGGTCTGTTTTTATCTTTATCAAATGTGGTTCCAATTTATGTTTTGATTTTTGTGGCAATATTAAAAAAAGTGTAAATTAGTTTGTATATATGTTATAATTGGTATGAAATGAAAGAAAATTTTGAGTTTGATGGCGAGTAAAAAAGTAATGAAGGAGAAAAAAGAATATATTATACACAAGGAGGCATTACTATGAAATCTATACGAATGAAAATTACTGTTGCAATTGTGATATGTTCGTTGATTACGGCATCTATTATTAGTCTGCTCAGTATTTCTGATACCAGAGATTTATCCAATGCAGCAGCCGAAAAGGAGCTGGTGTTAACCTGTGAGAATACGGGTGAAGAAATCGATGCCTTGATTTCCAGAATTGAGCAGTCTGTGGATACACTAAGCGATATTGCTATGAAAAGGATGGAGTTTTCCAGATTTAAAAACAATAATGCCTATGTAAGTAAATATACAAGTGACCTTTTGGAAGATTTTAATACTTTTGCTGAGCACACGGATGGTGCAATTACTGCTTATATACGTTATAATCCGGAATTTACGGAACCGACTTCGGGAATCTTTTTGACACGTAATGATACACAGTCTGCATTTGACAGTGTAACACCGACAGATTTTAGTATGTATGACCCGTCTGATGTAGCTCATGTAGGCTGGTATTACATTCCGGTAGCGAATAAGGCTCCTCTTTGGATGGATCCGTATTTAAATGCAAATATAAATGTTTATATGATTTCCTATGTAGTTCCTCTTTATGAAAATGGTACATCTGTTGGAATCATAGGAATGGATATTGATTTTAGTCAGTTAACATCTTTGGCAGATAAAGCGATTGCTTTCGATACAGGGTATTCTTTTATAGTAAGTTCCGCAGGTAATGTACTGTATCATAAAGAGATTGAGTCAGGTACTGATTTGGCGGAATACAATGGTGGAGAGCTGACTTCGGTTAAGAATTTTGTATTAGATGCTTCCAAGCAAGGAGAGACGTTGCGGTACAGCATCAACGGCGAGGAGAAATATTTGTCTTATGTGGAACTTAAGAATGGCATGAAGCTTGTATTAACAGCACCTGTAGAGGAAATTACAGCATCTGCAAATGCCCTTTCTGTTCAGATATTGATGTTCCTTGCTATGGGACTCGTGGTTGCTATAGTGCTTGGAGTTTTGATAGGAAGTACCATTGCAAAACCGATTAAACGAATTACAGAAATTATTAAGCAGACAGCACAGTTGGATTTTCAACGTGCAAAAGACATTGACAAATTAATGAAAAAACGTGATGAAACCGGTATTATGGCAAAGGCGGTAAATGAGATGCGTTCCGTCTTACGTGAACTGGTAGGAAACATGGAGCGCGTTAAAGACGATTTGATTGAAAACATGAAGCGTCTGGATGATGTGATGGGAGAAAACAATTCTATTTCAGAGGACAATTCTGCAACTACCCAGGAACTGGCAGCCAGTATGGAAGAGACTTCCGCCGGTGTAACCATGATTGTAAGCAATATTGACGCAATCCAGACAAATGCAGAAGAAATCCGTGAATTGTCCGAACGGGAACAGCAAGAATCGAGAGCTATTATGACCAGAGCGAGAGAGCTTCGTGATACTACGAGTTCTTCCAATGAGAAAGCAATGGGCATTTATGCAGATATGAGACAACGTACGGAAGAAGCAATCGAAAAATCTAAAGTTGTTGCAAAGATTAATGAATTGACGGATGATATTCGGAATATTTCTTCTCAGACAAATCTGTTGGCATTGAATGCCAATATTGAGGCCGCAAGAGCGGGAGAGGCCGGACGTGGTTTTGCTGTGGTTGCAACGGAAATCGGAGCACTGGCTAATCAAACATTCCGGACTGTAGACGGCATCAACGAGCTTGTAAAAGAGGTCAATGAAGCTGTCGATAATATGACAGAGTGCATTCAGGTCATTATGAATTTCCTGGAAGATACTGTAGTTACAGATTATAGTACCTTTGGTCAGGTAGGCGAACGTTACGAAAAGGATGCAGAAAGTTTTGCAGAATCGATGCAGCATATTTATTCTGAGATTTCTCAATTGAGTCATAAAATTACACAGATTGTGGATGCAATGGATAATGTAAACCGCACGATTACAGAGTCTGCTGATGGGGTAAATCTGATAGCGGAGAAATCCGGAGATGCGGTTAAAAAGACATTAGAAGGTTATGAGCATCTGCGAGAAAGTGAGACAAGCCTAAATCTTTTGAAGGAATTAATTGAAAAGTTTAATGTATAAGATACTGTTGGTAGCATAAAACAAGCGAAAGAATAGTGGGATAATGAAAGGAAATTGCTGATGAAATGGAAAAGCAATTGCTTTTTTGCAAAAGAGCTTGATAACATTTCAGTGATAACAAAATGATAACATTAGTTCATCTAGCCCATATATATTGGATAATTGAAGCTAATTGGTATCAAACGGTGTGAAAACTCCTAAACAGATTTGTTTAATGCGAAAATGATTTTGGCGAGTTCGAGTAGTAGAAAAACGCTCGGAATGCCCGAAAACACTGGGTTTTTGGGAAGCGTGGTTGCAGATTGGTTGCAAAAATGTGTTATCAATTTGTTATCAGAATAATTTGAATATGTAGATAGGAATGCCGCAGAGGAATCTGCGGCATTTTTTCAAGGATTTTGTGTGATGTGCAAAAAAATGTACATGGTATATGGTAGTATTAATTCTAGAAGATACAAAGAGATGGTAATTAAGAAGGAATGGTAATATGGATAAAAGTGAATTTTATGAGTTGCTGATTGAGCGAATGGAATGCTTATATGGCAAGGAAATTCCAAATGAGATTAGGAATCGATATCTCAGAGAAAAAGATTATTTACAATTGTCTAAATTTGAAGGTGAGTTTATAGTGTTTGCTAAGTTACTAATGGAAATGAAAAAGAAGCAGATAAAATATTCTTTGATAAGTACAGCTACACATAGTTTTTTGTTATATTTATTACTACAATTGGAAATGAATCCTTTACCACCACATTACTATTGTCCACAATGTAGACGAATATTATTTGCAAAGGGTGATAAAAAAATAAGAATAGGCATTGATTTGCCTAACATGCAATGTAAATGTGGCAGCGAATTAAGTGGTGAAGGATTCGATTTATCAGAAAAATTTTTCTGGGAGCAGGAACAGTTAAATTTAAGTGTTTCTGTTTTCGAAGGAGATTATGAGTTTGTAAAAAATTGGTTATGCAAAGATAAGCTAATGCAAGATAAAGAAATTAAAGAGGAGTATATTGATGAGAGTATAGTTAAGCGATTGGGGATAGGAATAATCACAGTATTGGCAGAGAAATCAGAATTATATAGCACTAATAAAATTGGATGGAATGAAGTGAGAAAATATAAGAAAAAAGTAATTGAAAACTATGAGTTGCTTCTACCATGCAAACGAAAAATTAAGAATCATCCGAGAAACATGTATGAGTTAATTCGTGTGGTAGCGTTTTTTTATACAATGTATATGAAGAACACGGAGTGTTATGTTAGTGAGGATAATATTTTAGAAGCTGAGGAGCTTCCTGTATACTTTAAATAGGCCAGGAAATTGACATAAAAAAATACCTCAAGTAAATTTAGATTATTACTGACCTGGCTAGTTGGTAAAAATCTAAACTAAAAGAGGTATTC
>JAXJRB010000060.1:0-2178 GCA_036310845.1 Lachnospiraceae bacterium
ATGCAAGAAGTATCTTTAAAGAGTGAAATCCACCATCAAAAACATAAAAGAAAAGACTAATTAGAATTAAGGAAATATTTCTTAAAACAACTTTTTTTCTGATTAGAAAATCACAAGTTAAAAATAAAGGTAAAATAAAGAAAATAAAAGGTAAACTTGAAAAAACCATTATCTTTTGCCTTATAAAAATGATTCAAGATTATAACATAAAAGACGCTCTCTCTATTATTGCATTGACTGTGTTGTCTTAAAAAGTATATGGCGAAATTATGGATCAGCACTAAGTTCACACTTTTGAACTAAGTATAAACATTGGATGCATAATTCGTGTTTATACCGCTCAACAAGCTTAAGCGGTGTTCTTTAACAGTTATTGTAATATACAAAAATAGGATTTGTGAAATAGAGGTGAAAGGTATAACTTCTAAAGTTATCCTTTTGAATGTGTTGTATTACTGTTCATCCGAATCTGTTTGTTCAACTCTGTCAAACCAGTAGTCATATAGATAGATAAGTAATGATTCTAGACCCATATTTTGACATCTAGATTTAATGAGTTTGAAAGAATAAGGCTTCTTCTTACCCTCTTTAATGGACATTCTCTGTCTGATATAGCTTAGAACAGCGGTGCCGATTTTATTGAAAGCTGCTACATTCTTTATTGTAGTAGGTAAGCATGCTTGTAAGGCATCCTGATGGAAAAGAAGAGGACTATCCAATACAGCATGGCTTGTTTCAATTTGCCAGTAATCTTCAATGCTAGCTACAACCTGTTGTAGAGTATATTCTTCTGCATAAGCTAGTGATGAAATGTAGTAGGTAACATCCTCTGTTTCTTTTATCTGTTCATCATTGACGTAGTACCTAGAGCATTTAATATACTTAATCAGAGTTCTGACGTTCTTATGCTTAATGTTGATGCGAGGATCTAAATATGGCTCAGCAGGTAATATTTCAATTTTTGTAGAATCATATCTGCCATGATCTCGTTTATTCTGCTTATTAGTAGGTTTCTTTGATTCCCATATTTGGACATTTTTGTGCTGTCGGTTAAAAATAGCTTCTACATGAATTAGAAGCTCTTTATTACCATTTTTTCCTAGTGGAAACATATAAATGCCATTTGCTTTGATTACAGCATTAGATACTGCTGCCTGTGCATTTAAGTCATCGCACATGACTACCATTCCATCAATGGTTATTCTTGACAGAATTGGCAGAATATCGTCTCTTTCATGGTTCTTCTTGTCAGAAATTTCAAAACCTAGAGATATTCTCTGAGTGCAGTTATACAACTGAGTAACAATACCTCCTTTGCACTTTCTTTTACACTCACCTTTGCGGTAGGTACCTTTCATCTCCTGACCATCAAATCCTAAAGTATCTTTGATGTTTTCAGGTCGAGTTGCAATCTTTTCTTTATGGTAGAGGATTTGCTCTTCAATCTGTATTTTGATTTTTGTGAAGTTCTCTTCAAAGAATCTAGAGATTTGTTCAGGTCTTAACATAGACATGGCTACCTGAATCGTACTTACAGAGATCTTACCTCTGTATTTCGGAATTCCTGGAACCATTACAAACAGTTCTAGGTAATGGAGATTGTAATAGTCAGCGATCTCATCACAATCTACAATTCCCTGAACTCTAGTTATGAGTATTAGAAATATCAGTATATCTAATGGATAATGTACTTTATCAGGAGATTTTCTATAGTCACTTACTTTGCTTCTGATATCTTCAATTACAGCATATATTAATCCAGTAGCTGTCCTATCCTGACGCTCATATAGTCTTCGGATATAAGAGTAATACTCTTCTTCAACATCTTTTGAAGCAAATACAGCAAATTTAGAGTAATCACTGATTGCATCATCAATGGTATATTGAGGATCTGCAGCTTTAGAACGAGAGAATCTAGATTTGTGCATTGACAAATCTAGCTCCTTTTCTATTTTTGCTATAAATCCCATTTGATTACCCTTAATGCTTTATTTTCAAATTAAATGATAAAGGAATTAATAGGCAATTAATAGATCTAAATAATATACGTATAATACAATAGCTGTTAAAAGAACACCTTCAAGCTAGTTGAGTGATTTGATTGCAAGTATTAAGGCATAAACATAATCAAATTGTGATCTTAGTGTGCTTTAATAATTTCGCCATATTAAAGCTTTA
>JAXJRB010000061.1:0-2291 GCA_036310845.1 Lachnospiraceae bacterium
CGTAATGTTCTGCCAATTTTGCAAGCCAAACATCTTTTGAATTTACATCCATAGACTCAAGGGTGTCCCATAAATTCTTTACTGCCTTTTGTGTACCAGTAATCTTGTAAGTGGTGTAACAGTTGTTTGCCATACTCTTAATGTATTGAATTATAAATGTTAATAATCTCCAGCCCCATAGACTTTGCTTTTCTAAAAGTATAAAATGTGCCACCTTTATATTTACCATCATACAAGGTGATAAGCCGTGAACTTCGTTGAACCATATAGTCATTTCGTCGCAAGAAACATTGTTGATGATAATGTTCGCTGACAATAATAGTTTCATCCACCTCATTTAGAATACGTTCATATTCCACTTTATGCTTTTCATTCCATCGCTCAGTCTGTTCTCGATATGGTAGAACTGCGATAATTTTAATCTGCGATAATTCAGGCTTCAAAGAAAGGACAGCCTTAGCAGCCAATAAATCAAATCCTATTGCCATTCCACAATAGAAACAATGATAACCCTCGTGATAGGATTTGGTTATCTCATTTCTCAAAAGTCGCATAATTTCATTTTGTTTTGCAAATGGTACAATCCTATGTCCACTAAAGCAAACCGATTTCAATGTCTCAAATTCTTTTTTCATTTTATACTACCTTATAGTGAGTTCTTGCTAAAAATACACCGCCAATTACATTTGCTCCATTACTTTCAAGTTGATGGGCGTATGTTGCGTAACTTATGCCCTTGGTTATTATATCATCAAAAACCAATACGCACTTTCCATTAAAGAAAGCAGAATCAAAAACTATGTTTTCTTCCTTACGAATATCAAGTTCTTGTTTCCGGTTCTTATGAAGAGGTCTTCTCTCCTTACTGATTGTTACGTGTTCATAGCCGTTGATTGCACCCGTTAGTTCGCATACTCGTTCACAGAATGCCTTGTAGCGGATTTCATTTTTCATACTTGTTGATGCAGGGACAGGTGAAAAAACGATATTGCCACAATCTAAACCACATAGTTCATTCATGGCAAAAGCAGTTCGTTGGGCAACTTGTTCAAATGCTCTTCCATCCTTAAAATCATAGATGACTTTTCGGTCGTTGATTTCACGTTCGCCTACATTCTTAATCCGTGTAGGGAAATATTTATAAAACCATACTTGAGGTTTATCCAATTGTCTTTGAAGTTCACTGCACAACATAAATTTCATAAGTTTTTCTTTTCCCTCATGTAGATTCAATTCTATTTTGGGCGGTTCAACAATTATGTTGCGTCCAAGATGCAGCTGGTCCAAAGACAAAGGTTCTACTACAAAATACTACCTGAAAGTGTGGAGATTTTGCAGTAGACATGCGGCTCGACCTTTAAGGCTTTGAGACAAAGCAAATAACTTTGCAACACAATTCTGAGCCGACACAAAAGAGTTGTTATAGTAAATCTATAAAAGAAGATGTATGTAGTTACATAGTTATATAATTATATACTTGATTAAAAATATAATTGGTCAAATCTTTGGCTATACCAATGTTTTTCAATATCTTTGCATATACTTAATTATATAATTATATAACTCAATGGAAAACAGAATAGTATTGTTCAGCAATATAAAGGGCGGTGTGGGAAAGACTACGTTGTGTGCTCTTTTTGCAAGTTATCTCGCAGAGAAAGGCATACCAGTATTTGCAATGGATGCAGACTTGCAAGCATCCTTGTATCGTCATAGACAGCGTGAGAAGAATGTTGATCCAGATACATCTGCTCCATGGGCTGTTGAGATGCTGAATACCTCAAATGGAAAGAAACTGGAGGAGACCATAGGTAAACTGAAGAGTGTTCCTGGTGTTGTCTTGATCGACTGTCCGGGTAACTTGAACGACCGAAACCTTGAGCATATCTATAAGGCTGCTGATGTGGCCGTAATACCTATGTCTTTTGATGCGGATACAGTTGACGCAACAGGTATCTTCATTAAAGCATTCAAAACCATTTCGAACGCAAAGCTCTTGTTCGCACCAAATCGAATAAATACGTCAGAGGGTAAGGCTGAAGAACTTCGCCAACGCACTCAGACAACCGAGTTCTTGGGTCTCGTGGGAACTGTACTACCTAGAATCAAACAAAGTGTAGTAGTTAAGAGATATACAACACTGTACCCATTGGAGCGAAATCAGAATAGTGCAGTGGAATCAACATTTGATACAATCATTCAGGAACTGAATATAAAGGGATAAAGATATGGCTAATAAAAAAGAAAGACCTACAATAGAAAACCCATTGGCAAATATGGGTCTTGATGAA
>JAXJRB010000062.1:0-34008 GCA_036310845.1 Lachnospiraceae bacterium
CCTTAAATGAGAATTGCTTTAACAGGTAATCCAAACAGTGGTAAGACCACTATGTACAATGCGTTAACAGGTAGAAACGAGCGTGTTGGTAACTGGGCTGGTGTAACAGTAGATAAGAAAGAAAGCCCATTCAAGAAGAACTTTTGTGTAGGAGCAGAAGAGTTAATTGCGGTAGACTTACCAGGTGCATACTCTATGTCACCATTTACTTCTGAAGAGAGTATCACAAGTGGCTATGTAAAAAATGAGAATCCGGATGTTATAATTAACATCGTAGATGCAACAAATCTTAGCCGTAGTTTATTCTTCACAACACAGTTATTGGAATTAGGAATTCCAGTAGTGGTAGCTTTGAATAAGAGCGATATCAATGATAAGAAGGAAACAAAGATTGATACAGCAGCATTATCTGCAAAGTTAGGCTGTCCTGTTGTAAATACTGTTTCTATTTCATCAAATGATAAGGGATTAGCTGAGGTAGTTAAGACTGCGGTAGCTTTAAAGGGGAAAGAGCAGAAGGCGCCTTATGAACAGGGTGATGTTAAATTAAACGATAAGGCAGAGGTGGAAGCTGCTGATAGAAAGCGTTATGAATTTGTCAATAAGCTTGTAAAAGAGGTTGAGACTCGTAAGGTATTTACAAAGAATAGGAATGCTCAGGATAAGATTGATGCCGTTATGACAAATCCGATTCTTGGCATTGTAATCTTTGCGGCCATTATGTTCTTGGTATTTGATATTTCACAGTCAACTTTTGGACCATTCATCGCAGATACGTTAGTAGGCTGGATTGAAGGATTCCAAGGATGGGTAGCTGAGTTGGTTGCAGATGCAAATCCATTCTTACAGTCACTATTGGTGGATGGTATAATCGGTGGTGTAGGTGCCGTTGTTGGATTCCTTCCATTAGTAATGGTAATGTACTTCTTGATTGCTTTATTAGAGGATTGTGGTTACATGGCTCGTGCAACGGTTGTATTAGATCCTATATTCAAAAGAGTCGGTCTTTCAGGAAAGTCGGTTATTCCTATGGTAATCGGTACAGGTTGTGCAATTCCTGGTATTATGGCTTGTCGTACAATCCGTAACGAAAGAGAACGTAGAGCAACAGCGATGTTAACACCATTTATGCCTTGTGGAGCTAAGCTTCCTGTTATCGCATTATTTGCAGGTGCATTTTTTGCAGATGCAGCTTGGGTTGGTACGCTAATGTATTTTGTAGGTATCGTACTAATTCTTTTAGGTGCGTTATTAGTAAACAAGATTACAGGACACAAGTATAGAAAATCCTTCTTTATTATGGAGCTTCCTGAATATAAGCTTCCAAGCTTAAAGAGAGCTTTTATCTCTATGTGTTCCCGTGGTTGGGCATACATCGTAAAGGCTGGTACTATCATCCTTGTATGTAATACGGTAGTTCAGATTATGCAGACATTTAACTGGAGCCTTCAGGTTGTAGAAGAGGGAGCGGAAAACACTTCTATTCTTGCAACAATCGCTTCGCCAATCGCTGTATTATTAGTACCAATTGTAGGTGTTTGTGCATGGCAGTTAGCAGCGGCAGCTGTTACAGGTTTCATTGCTAAGGAAAATGTTGTTGGTACATTAGCAGTATGTTATGCAATTACAAACTTTATCGATACAGAGGAATTAGCTTTAGTTGGTGGTGCGAACGAAGTTGCAGTAGCTATGGGATTAACGAAGGTTGCAGCTCTTGCATATTTAATGTTTAATTTGTTTACACCTCCATGTTTTGCGGCGTTAGGGGCTATGAATTCGGAAATGCAGGATAAGAAGTGGCTCTGGGGCGGTATTGCTCTTCAGTTCGGAACAGGTTATACAGTGGCATTCCTTGTATACCAGATTGGTACATTAATTACAACTGGAGCACTTGGAGCAGGTTTTGTTCCTGGATTCATCGCTGTACTTGCAATGGCTACAGTATTAGTATATATTATTAAGAGATCTGAGCATACATTTGATGCAAGGTATGCGTTAAAGAAGAATGCATAGTAGTAGTACATAAATAAGGAGTTATTGGTATGGCAAATATCATTGTAGTAGCAGTTGTTTTAACCATGATAGGTGCAGCGATTGCTTACATCATAAAAGAGAAGAAAAAAGGTGTAAAGTGTATAGGTTGTCCGGCAGCTTCTGAGTGTGCCAAAAGACAACATGTAACATCTGGTTGTGGATGTCATACTGATGAAAAAGAATAAGATTAATTGTTAAGCCGCTCACTGAGCGGCTTTTTCTGTAGAGCAAACACTTTTCTATTTTCATTAAAAAGGTTGAATATTTTAGTAAAGTATGTTTTAGTAAAATATATTTTACTAAAATGGGAATACAAGAAAGGCTTTAAATATATGGAAAATACAAGAGTAAGAATCGTTGACATTGCGGAAGAGCTTGGATTAAGTACCGCAACCGTATCGAATGTCATTCATGGAAAAACGAAAAAGATTTCCGATGAAACAGTAAAAAGAGTGCAGCAATTACTAGAGGAACGCCAGTATATTCCAAGTATGGCGGGCATTTTGCTTGCGCAGAATGACTCACGCATTATTGGTGTTGTTATCAATAACCATGAAAAATACGAAGGACATGTGTTGGAAGATCCGTTTGTAGCCTCTTCATTAAATAATTTATCCGTAGAAATAGAACAGTCCGGTTATTTTATGATGGTAAAGACCACTACGGATTTAAAGGATATTGTAAAATTTGCCTCGATGTGGAATCTTGAGGGTATTATTATTATTGGATTTTGTGAAGATGAGTATAATAAGCTTCGTGAATTTATGCGAGTACCATTTGTTGTATATGATGGATATTTTGAAAATAAAGGTCGTATTTGTAATTTAACGATTGAAAATTTCAATGGTGGTGTGCAAATGGGAGAATATTATAGAAATCTTGGTCATGAAAAAGCGTTGTATCTTTCTGATAATATGATTTGTGTGGATTTGGAACGATATGAGGGGTTTTGTCAAGGATTTGGAACGGAGCATGTGGAGTCTTGGTTAATTCCGATGCAGAAACAAAGTAGACATCAGTTTTATGAAGAGCATTTTGGAGAAATTTCTAAGTACACTGCCGTTTTTGCAGCATCCGATTATTATGCGATTGACTTTATGCAGTTTGTGATGGCAAAGGGAATGCGTGTTCCGGAGAATATTTCCATTGCAGGCTTTGATGACAATCCAATTTGCGAACAAATTGTACCAAGTCTGACTTCTATTCGACAGGATGGAAAGGAACGGGCAAAAGAAGCTTTATCTATTTTGAATGCATTAAAACAGAGAGCAAAGGTGGAGCATCAACGGGAACTTCCGGTTACATTAATAAAGCGAAGTAGCACAGCAAAATGTACAAAAAAATAAACGTATTTTTATAATGGGTTACACGTTTAACCTATTGTGAATTAAAGGCTTTCCGAATACAATAAAGGTAGAGGTCTAAAAGTATTACGGAAAGGAATGAAACTTATATGAAAGGAAATAAAACATTTTTAAGAACAGTTTGTAACATAGCAATCCCTGTTATGCTTCAGTGTATGCTACAGTCATCCTTTAGCATGATAGATCAGATTATGATAGGGCAGCTTGGTAGTGTGAATATAGCAGCGATTGGCCTGGCTGGTAAATTTTTCTCTATTTTCTCAGTAACAGTTGCGGCAATTGCAACAGTAGCAGGTATTATGATTTCACAATATATAGGGAAAGAGGAAAAAGAGGAAGTAGACAAGAGTTTTTCGGTTAATATGATAGCATCCTTGCTATTGGCAGTGATTTTTATGGCATTGTGTATTTTTATACCGGAAAATATTATGAGAATTTATACCAAGGAAGCAGAAATATGTACGGTTGCGGCTTCTTATTTAAAAATCTTGGCTATTACATTTATTCCGGTTGCCGGGGCAACCTTAGTATCGACGATGCTTCGCTGCATGGAAAAGGCTTCCTTACCATTGTATGCAAGTATTGTGGCAGCAATTGTAAATACGGTTTTAAACTATGTTATGATTTTTGGTAAATTCGGATGTCCTGCCATGGGAGTGGAAGGTGCTGCGATAGCAACGGTTATTTCTCAGTTAGTAAATCTTTTCATCATGCTAATAGCATTAGTAAGGTTATATAAAAAGGAAGAAAGAAACTTTGCATTTTCTATAAAGCTTGGAAAAGCTGGTTATCAGCAGTATTTTGTTATGCTTATACCGATTTTGATAACAGAATTTTTCTGGAGTCTTGGAGAAAACGTATATGCATCGGTCTATGGACACATGGGAACAGCGGCATGTGCAGCAATGACTTTGACCAATCCGATTCAAGGATTAATGATAGGAGCATTAAGTGGTTTGGCGCAGGCTGCAGGTATTTTGATAGGAAAATCATTAGGTAAGGAAGAGTATGATGAGGCATATCAAAATGCAAAGAAGCTGACATACTATGGATTTGTTGGGTCTTTATGCTTATCTATTCTTTTGATTCTGTTGAGAAAGTTCTATGTAGATATTTATGCGGTAGAGGATTCAGTGAAACTACTAGCTGGAAAAGTATTGGTAGCATTTGCTTTTATTTCACCGGTAAAGGTTTTAAATATGATTCTTAGTGGTGGAATTATAAGAAGTGGTGGTAAGACAAAGCTTGTTATGTGGATAGACATGATAGGAACTTGGGGATTTGGCGTACCGCTTGCATTAGTAACTGCTTTTGTTCTCGGAATGCCAATTTATTGGGTTTATTTTATATTATCATTAGAAGAAGTGATAAGGCTTCTGATTGCAGTGGTAGTATTTCGAACAAAGACATGGATGCAGAGTCTGGCAGTATAAATGATAAAATGAGCGAGGTAATATATGCGTGAATTGACAGAACTTCCTGCTTGGGAAAGATTATTTAAAAAGATTGTTTGGGCACAACTTGGTGATATACAAGGAAAGAATATCCTTGATTTTGGAAGTGGTGAAGGTATAACTGCAAGCCATTTTGCTGAAAACAATAATGTTGTGGCAATCGAACCATCGGAAGAAATGCTGGTTAACAGATGGACCGACTATGAATACAGACAAATCCAAGGGGATGTTACAAATCTTTCTGGTTTTGAGGATAACACATTTGATATGATTATTTGTCATAATGTATTGGAGTATATAGAGGACAAACAGAGTATTTTAGACGAACTTCATAGAGTGCTAAAACCTCATGGTATACTTTCAATAGTAAAGCATAATCGTGCTGGTCGAGTGATGCAGATGGCAGTATTGCTTGATGATTTAGAAAAAGCAAATGACTTATTAGATGGAAAAGATAGTACGGCAGTGAAATTTGGTGTGATTAGGTACTATGAAGAAGAGATGATTTCGAAATGGGTTCCTGGACTAAAAAAGAAGGACTGTTTTGGTATTCGTACATTTTGGGATTTACAACAAAATCAAGAAAAGCATAATTCAGAAGAATGGCAAAGCAGAATGATGCAGCTTGAGATGCGAGTATCGCAAATGGAGGAGTATAGAAGAATTTCGTTCTTTCATCATTTACTTTATTCTAAAGAAATATGATAAATTCTGTTTGTCAGTGCGCCAATTTCAATATGTCGAAGAGATAAATCTTTATTTTAAAAAATCACATTAAAAAATAGCCGATGCATTTTAAAAACTAAATATGCATGGGCTATTTATCTTTTAGACTTTGTCTACAGTTTGAGACTATGAAGCATTGATTTTCATGGTCTTTTTGTATTTATATTTCATTTTAGATTAGATATAGATAATATCGATACCACCGAAGTTACATTCACCTACCAGATATAGGGTATGTGTACCGTCCGGCTGATGTATGCCTTTTTCATCTACACCACCGAATGCACTGTGAATCTGATTGACAACCATCCAGTTCTTTGGAACATAGATTTCTGTGCCGGCAAAGTTGTTTTCAATGCTAACAGTTGCCTGTGAATTTTGCATAGTGGTATTGGTAAAGTAGATTTTTAGGGTGCCGAAGTTACATTCAAAGTGTCCGCTTTTGAAGTTATCAGAATTCACATATTTTACGCAGGAACCAAAGTTTATTTCCTGTCTGATATATTCATGATTATCTGCATTAACGACTTCATCAAAGTTTACTTCTCCTTCTGAATTGAACTGTCCACCAGGATAACAGATGGGATGTTCTTTCCTGGGAAACAGCATATTACATCCGATACTTAATAGGATAGCAGCGCCAAAAACGGTAACAGGGGTAATGCTAGTAATACCTAATGGTCCATCATAAAGTACAAATAAGAAAGCGAGTGGAAAGAAAATTCCAAAGTAATTAAGGCGCACTATATTTTTTAATAGGATGGAAACTAAAATAATGGTCCACAACATGTTCCATACATTGATTCGCAGTCCTTGTATAAAATCTGTTTTGGAAAATAGTAAAAATACAGCTCCTAGAATAAAAAGTAATCCCCACAAAATACGTTCTTTTTTCATCGTCTCATCCTCATTTCTTCTAATTTTTCTTTTAAAGGTTTAAAGTAATATCTTGAAACATATACTTGTTTGTGGCTTTTGGTAAATTCCACAAGACAAGTAGATAAATTTCGGGTCATGGAGTATATTTTATCGACATTTAGTATGGCTGATTTGGATACTCGCATAAAATAACCTGGTAAACGTTCCTCGAGTTCGTAGAGCTTAAGTTTTGTATGATAGACATCTTTAGCAGTATGGACATTGATGATGCCATCGTCTGTTTCGAAGAAAAGTATCTCGTTTAGTTCGATATAATATTCCGTTTCCCCTTTGTAAAAGATAAACCGTTGGTTTCCGGCAGCAATTTCCGAAAGTGCCTGCTGAATCAATTGTACTTCTTTTGTCAGTCCTGCACACCGGATTACGACCTCGCTTTCCAAGGCGGTTTCATCGACCTCTATTTTTATTTTCATCCGGTTTGAATCTCCTTTGAATGTTGTTCTTGTTACAATCCTATCATAGGAGATAAAAGGAGTACTGTAAATAAAAAATAAGTAAGTGGTTATTTTTGACTGGTAAGTGGTAAAAAAAGAGCGCCATTTTTTATGGCGCCCATTACTAAAATTGATTATGTTCTTTCATACATTGGATGAAATCGTCTAAAGGAATCGGCTTACTATACAGATATCCCTGATACCAATGACATCCAAGAGCCTGTAACAAATCTCTTTGTTCTGTTGTTTCTACATACTCGGCAATAACTTTAATGTTCAGTTCTTTTCCTAATTCTACAATAGAAGAGATTATTTTTTGATTGGTTTCATTTTCTATTATATTTTTCACTAAGGAGCCATCTAGCTTTACAACTCCAAAGTAATTCGATTGTAAATAAATGAGAGAAGTATGTCCCATTCCAAAATCATCAATCAATAAGGTATGTCCTAAGTTGTTCAAACGTTTCAGTTTTTCTGTAACGAAGTCAGCATTTGATATAACGTCCTGTTCGGTGATTTCAAGCCACATATATTTTGCTGGTATATCATATTTACGTAAACAGGAACCAATACATGTTTCGATATCCCATAAAAGAGATTTACTGGTAATATTAATGGATATTTTAAAGTCACCATCATATTCTTCAGAAGTCTTTTTGATGGCGCGGCCTGCCATATCAAAGATATATTCTTCTAACTGTTGTAGGATACCACCTTCTTTTGCAAGATGAATAATAAGTGGAGGATAAATAAATCCATACAAAGGATGAATCCAACGAAGTAACGCCTCTGCACCTAGACATTTTCCAGTATCGTCCATTTGTGGTTGATATAATAAGAATAGTATATCCTCCTTAATAGAAGTTTTTAAATCTTCTAATAACATGCGGAAAATTTGTCCTTGACTATCTGCTCTAGTTAAAAATTGAGGAACTTCATTCATTAATTCATCATTTTGAAGATCGTTAACAATGATATTAATTTTGTCTTTGGCAATAGTTTCCTGAACTTGTTTATGCATTTTGATGAATGGGTAATAGATAGCCATTCCGATCATGATACAAGTGATTTGAAGCAACGAGCCACGTATGGACCCAGTTCCAAGATATCCACTTAAAATAAATGGGGTAGACCATGCAACTTCATGGATAATTGGAGGAACCAAACCAATATACGTTACCCAATATGCTAACGTATATATAACAATAGGTGTCAGAATAAAAGGTATGGCTAATATGGGATTTAGCACAATTGGTATTCCAAAATTGAGTACCTCATTTAAGTTAAAAATAACGGTAGGGGATGCCAGTTTGGCATAATTACTCATGCGATCCTTTCTAAAAAAGAATAAAAGTACTAAAAGCACACAGATGGTAGTTCCGCAACCACCCATTACAACATAAGTATCAAAAAAGCTTTTGCTAAAAATGATATTTTCAGTAACAACAGAAAACATGCCCTGAGCAACAGGCTCTAATACATGGCTTCCGTGGAAACCGCATATCCATAAGAGATGTAATAAAAAAGTATATAACAGGCCTGAGCTGAAGTTATTATCAATATTTGCAAATAAATTACAGGATGTATTAGTAAACAATTCATTTAAATTTCTTACACCTGTGAGAAAATATAGTAACTGAGTCAACTTAACAACAAGGCAAATAACCAATGCCATAGGTATGAGGGTATTAATTGCATTGGTGCAGATGACATTCATTCCTAAGGAGTATTTTTTTAGTGAAAAAATAGTTATTCGTTTGATTTTATCATAGCAAAAGCAAGAAAACATAGTAATGAATATTGCAGAAAAGCTACCTTTCGCACCTAATGCTTCAAAATTAAAATGTTCACTTGCAATATGTAGCTGGGCACTATAGGAACCTAAAGCAACAATAATATATAAACCTACTTTATCAGTTGTTTCATTATTTTCCATGCCATAGCACAAACTAAGAGCAATGACCAATGCAAGAGAGAAAAGTCCGAAAGTTCCTTGATAGATGGCATCAAGAACAATATAGAGTTGCTTTAATAATGGAGAAAGTGAGTCATAATTTATAAAGGGAAGATTTATGAAAGCGCACGAAATACCACCTATGAGAACAAGTGGAATCATCATAGTTAAACCATTACGAATAATGGTTAAAAAAATGTTATTTTCTATTTTAAATGTGATTTGTTTAATTTTTTCTTTAGAAGGCATTACAATTCTCCAATCAAATTTATTTAGAAACCAAAGTATAAAATTACTATTAATATAATACCACAAACTGTATATGCAATACAATAAAATGACAATAAATTTATAAAATGGGTATTGTTATTGTTCTAAAGAGATTATCATGTCATTTATAGAGGAATGCGTGGAAAGAATATCTGAAATGTTATAGCCCACATATTGAGAATCAGATTAAGCTGATGTATATTGCAGCGAAATATGAACCACTTAACCGATAATTCGTATCACTTACTTTCTAGATATAGAAAGATGTTCTTTATTAATATAAAATTACAATTGTTTAGGGAAAGTCGAAGCAAGTGCGACTGAGACGGTAAGAATCTTATTTAGAAGAGAAAGAGGTTATGCAGATGAGTTTACTAATTATAAATACAATGTCAGAGGATGATGCATCTGCGCAAAATTGTATTCAACAGTTGATAAAGGATAAGCAGGATTATAAGGTGATTCATACAGAGAATATGAAAATTAGTCCTTGTATCGGATGTAATGTCTGTTGGTTAAAAACTCCGGGAATCTGTGCGATTAAGGATGATTATGAGGAGATACTAAAGGCATATTTACAATATGATACGGTGCTATTATCCTTGCACTGACATGGGGAATCGGTCATTTCTTTACTAAAGATATCGTGACAGGAATTCTTTGTATAATTTCCGGTTTTGCATTTGGAAGTGTCTATTTACTGACCAATCGTGATATTCGAAAGACGTTTCCGCTTGTGTTGGTAATGTTTGTGTTATAAGTGGATGAATATTTTCTTGACAAACAAGTAGTTCGGTTGTAGAATTAAATTACTTCGAACACAGAAGTAATTTAAAAGATGGAGGGTTTATAGATGAATAAGCAGGATGAGTTGAGATTGCAGGAGGATGCATTTCAGTTCATTGAAGAGATAAAAGAATTACTGTCACCTGACATCTGGAATAGTATTTTATTAAACTGTTCTAAAAATGAAATATTAATTTTTTGGCTTTTATATCGTAAGACAGAAGCGAATATGACAGAAATTGCCGAATACATTCATGTTCCTCTTAATACTGCAACAGGAATTGTAGGAAAGCTGGAAAAGAATGAGTTTATTACAAGGGAAAGGCTGAAAGAGGATAAACGAGTAGTAGTGATACGACTTACGCAAAAGGGAAATGCACATGTAAAGGCATTGGTAGATGAGATTACTTATTATGCGATACAAACAATTTCTACTTTTTCAAAGGAAGAGATGGAGTTATTCTTTAAAATGTCTAAAAGAGTTGTGGAAGTATTAAAACAGGGACATAAAAAGGAAGAAAAGAAAAATACCATTCGAAAAATTATAATAGAGTAGAAATTCTTTACAAAAAGAAGGCAGTTCATGATGAAAATCAGAACTGCCTATATCAAAGCGAAATACTTCGGAAGCCGAAATATTCATTATTCGAAATAAGTAAATATACAATGATATGAAAGAATGACGGTTTAAAAATATAATACTTCATAAAACGAAAGGAGAAGAAAAATGAGCAAAATATATATTTTTACAGGTAAGGGCGGTGTTGGCAAGAGTAGTGTAGCTGCAGCACATGCCGTAAAGAGTGCCCTAGAGGGTAAGAGAACAATATTGGTAAGTACAGATATGGCTCATAATCTGGGAGATATTTTCGAGGTTAATCCTGAGAAAGAACCATTAACAGTGATGGAGAACCTGGACATTTATGAGATTGACCCGGAATATGTTATGGAGCATGATTTTAAAGATATTGCAAGCTGTGTTTCCAATATGCTATCTGATGTACAAAGCAATGATTGGAGTGATATGGGAATAGCTCCCGGAATGGAAGAGTTGTTTTCCTTGCTAAAAATTTCGGAAATACAAAAAGAGGGCAGGTATGACAGAATTATCGTTGACTGTGCTCCAACAGGAGAAACCTTATCGTTATTAAAGTTTCCTGAACTACTCTCATGGTATATGGAGAAGCTGTTTCCGGTTGGCAAGATTGCAGTCAGACTGTTATCACCGATATCAAAAGCAGCTTTGCGGATTGAGTTGCCGAGTAAAAAGGCAATGAATGATATAGAAAGGCTTTATATTAAGCTTCAGGAGCTTCAGGAATTGTTTAAAGACAGAGATAAAACAAGTATTCGAATCGTTACAATTCCTGAAAAGATGGTAGTAGAGGAAACGAAGCGGAATTATATGTATATGAATCTATATAACTATAATGTTGACGGATTGTATATCAATCGTGTTCTGCCAAGGGACATTGAGAACCCGTTTTTTAGTCAGTGGTTACAGATACAGGAAAAATATATGAACCAACTCTATGAAAGTTTTGGAATGTTACCTATTTATACGATTCCTTGGTACGAAGAGGAGTTAAAGGGACAGATGGCGATAAATAGAATGGCGAAAGAAGCATTGAGAGATTCCGATATTTTTGATATAAAAACCATTCATGAGAGAGAAGTGTTTACCAAAAATGAAAAAGGTTATTTGCTGAATGTCATTCTGACAGGAGCAGATAAAAAAGATATGGATTTATATCAATCAAGAACGGATATTGTAGTGAAGCTAAAGAACTTTAAACGTAATATTCCACTTCCGAATATACTTAGGGATTATTTGATTACATCTGCAAAGTTAGAAGAAGGAGTATTGCATATTCAGTTTGAAAAAGGAGAGGAAACACATGAGTAGTGAGATGATAAGACGATTCATGGTAGCTGCTGACTATCAGAAAAAAGCAATCAGGGCATTATTTCCGGAAGAGATGAGTGGACATCTGGATGTGATAGAGAAAGAAGTAAAGGCGATGTTTGCGGAGCTTGTAATGGAAGTAGGAGAAGAACACAAGGAAACCACGGAAGAAAATAAAAAGACAAAGAAGGTAGATATATTATGAGAATAATTATTTATACAGGAAAAGGCGGAGTAGGGAAAACAAGTATGGCAGCTGCAACAGCATGCAGAATCGCGCAAGAAGGAAAAAAGGTTCTGATTATGAGTACGGATCAGGCTCATAGCTTAGGGGATTCTTTTGAGAAAGAGCTTGGAAAAACGCCTGTAAAAATAACAGATAATCTTGATGGATTGGAGATTGATACCGTATATGAAGGTGAAAAATGTTGGGGAAATCTAAAAGAATATTTTAAACAATTGTTAACTATGAGAGGAGAAGCAGGAATAGAAATGGAGGAGCTTTTGGTTTTTCCGGGATTGGAAGAATTGTTCTCTCTGTTTAAGATTTTGGAAATTTATGAGGAAGGTTACTACGACACTTTACTTGTGGATTGCGCACCAACAGGGGAGACATTAGCGCTATTGAAATATCCTGAAAAGTTCTCAAATTTGATTCAAAAGGTTCTTCCGATTAAGAAAAAGGGAGTAAAATTTGTGGGACCGGCAGTGGAAAAGACAATGAAAATACCAATGCCCGGAGAGGAAGTCTTTGATGATATTGAATATTTAATGGAAAAGTTGGAAAAGCTTCAGAATCTGATGTTGAATAAAGAGGTTGTAAGCTTACGAGTTGTTACAACACCGGAGCAAATTGTAGTAAAAGAAGCAAAACGCAATGTTAGTTGCTTATATCTTTATAATTATAATGTGGATGCGATAATTGTGAATCGTATTTATCCAAGTCACGCTATGGAAGGATATTTTAACAAGTGGATAGAAATGCAGGAAAAATCGCTTCATGATATCAAGGAGAGCTTTCACGATATCCCCTGCTTTTTTGTGGAACTGCTGGCCAAGGAATTGTGTGGTGTTTCGACCTTAAAGGAGGTTGCAGCAACTATGTATGGTGAAAAGAACCCAAATGATATTTTGTTCCAAGAGGAAATATATAAAATAGATAGTAAAGAAAAAACATTACGCATTTATTTACCATTTGCCGAGAAAGCGGAATTATCTTTAAAACAAACAGAGGATGAACTGGTGATTGGAATTAAAAATGAAATTCGCCGTTTTTATATACCACAAGTGTTTTTGAAAGAGGAGATAAAAGGAGCAAAGTATGAGGATGGATATTTAACTATTCAGTTTTAGAATTTAGAGAATAGTACAGAGAAAAGAGATGCAAGTCACTTGCTCTTTTTTACCACTTATCCGAATAGAGTGACCACTTACTTGTAAGCCCTAGAAACGGGGGAAAAAATACTATATACTTAAAAACAATTCAAGAAAGAGAATAAATTTTGAGAAACAGAAAGGATACAAGTAAGAAAATGTGGAGTCGTAATTTTTTAATGGTTGTAATAGGACAGATTATATCGTTGTTTGGTAATGCGGTTTTAAGATTTGCGTTGCCGTTGTATTTGCTGAATGAAACAGGTTCAGCAGCATTATTTGGAGTGGTAAGTGCCTGTGCATTTATCCCTATGATTGTATTAAGTCCGGTTGGAGGGATTTTTGCAGATCGTGTGAACAAGAGAAATATTATGGTAGTGCTTGACTTTTCAACTGCCATTTTGGTTTTTGGTGTGATTGTGTTGTTGGGCAAGATGAATCTGGTAGCACTTTTGCTTGGAGCAATGTTTCTGCTATATGGTATTCAGGGAGCATATCAGCCGGCAGTACAGGCAAGTATGCCTGCGTTATTGGCGGAAGAACATATTATGCAGGGAAATGCAGTGATTAATCTGGTAAGCTCTTTTTCGGGCTTGATTGGACCGGTTGTCGGCGGAGCATTATTTGGCTTTTACGGGATTATGCCGATTCTCTATGTAAGTGTTGTATGTTTTGTATTGTCTGCCGTTATGGAGATATTCATTCAGATTCCTTATGAGAAGAAGCAGGCACAGGGGAATATTTTTGCAATCGGCTTTGGTGATTTGAAGGAAAGCTTTCACTATATGAGTAAAGAACAGCCGTTAATTATGAGATTATCTTTTGCTGTTGCAGCAATTAATATGATTTTAAGTGCACTAATGATTATCGGTATGCCGGTTATTGTTACACAGATGTTGGCATTTGACAGTGAAACAGCTAATCGTTTATACGGCTATGCAGAAGGGATCATGGCTATGGGCTCGCTTTGCGGTGGAATTGGTGCCGGAGTGTTTGCAGGAAAAATAAAGACTAAAAACGGATATTTGTTGTTGTTCTTTGATGCTTTGACTTTAATTCCGATAGGAGTTGCATTGTTACTTCCAATACCTGCAATGGTTGCTTATGTTGTGATTTTGGCAAGCTGTTTTGTCATGATGTTTTTGGCAACACTGTTTTCCATTCAGCTTATGTCATATTTGCAAATTATTGTTCCGTCAGAGCTGATTGGCAAGGTAATCTCCTGTGCGATGTGCATTGGAATGTGTGCTTCCCCGATTGGCCAGGCGATTTACGGAGCGTTATTTGAAGGAATGAGAAACGGCATTTATCTTGTGTTTTATGCAGCGGCGGCATTGACGGTACTGTTGGCTTTTGGATTAAAGAAGTCATTTGTAGAACTGGAACAGATTGTGGATGGTAAAGAATCTGAAAATATGCATAAAAAAACAGCGTAATTTACCGATATATATTATGTGAGCAAGGCAGAAAAGATATTTTCAAATGTTTTCTATTTGAGAGAGGGAAAAAGATGAATGTAAGTATGAGGGGCAATTCCGTATATGCGCAAAATCATGCAAAAGCAGGAAGTATTGGTGGTATCAGCCTGCCGGACTTTGAAGCTGATTATGTGTATTCGAAAAAGCAAAGTAAGGTAAGCGAGCAGGAATATAAGAAGAAAATAGTTGAACAGGCATATAAGGATTATGCAAATGGGAAATTCCAAAATGAATCCAAGGAGTTTGTTTCTTTGATGAAACGGTACACTTGCGAGGTATCACCAAACAGAGAAGGAATTATTCAATCCGGATTAAAAGCAATTACCAAGGATAAACAGAAGGTATCACAGCCAATTGATGCTATATTAACGATACTGGAAGGAGAGATCAGATATCAGAAGGTACCATCCGGAAATAATGAATACATAGAATTCTATGATGCGAATGGTGAAATGGTGGCGACTTATTCAAATAATGGCTGGACAATGTATACAACAAATGCCGAGAGCGCAAGACAAACACAGATGTGTAGTATTTACAATGAGGCTTGGGCAAATGCGAAAAAGGGAGTAGAGCTTTCAACAAATGAGGCGATTGCTATGGATAAGGCGTATACTACCTTTGAAGCGTATGCATAAGAGATGTGCATATGATTATGCAAGTACTGAATGGTAAAGGATGTTTTATTGGAGTAAAGCTAAAAGAGGGGAATAGAGCGAGATGAAAATCAAGGAAGCTATGGCTTTGATGATGTGGTAGAGGGCGTAGCGGTAGCATACTCTTCGCTTTATCAAGAAATTGTGGAGGGACATCGTAACGGAACACGAGAATTATATGTATTAGTAGATGCAAAAACTGCAAAATGGCGACCTGTCACCATGGAAGAAGAATTGGAGAAATTAGAAAAAGGTTTTGAAGAGCTGATAGCATGGGATCAAATGGTTGCAAAAAGTCGGTTGCAGTGTGTAATAAACCGAGAAAGATTTCATGGTGTTGAATTAGAGGATATTTTGAAAACATCAGATATAGACCAAGCCGGTGAGTACATAGAGGAAACTTATTTAGAATTCCGTTCCTGTTTCCAAAAGGAGTATGAGGAAAAGGGAAGCATGATAGATGTAAGAGAATTGGTATCGTCTATTTTACAAAGAGGAAAAAGCGATATGCATCATTATTGCGGTGCACTTTTCCGTGATATTTCAAAATTTTAAGATGAAGTATGGTAACAAAAGGAGCTTGAAAGCTCCTTTTTGTGCATTATAAGAATGAAAAAGTGCCACTTATGGGAAAGGGGATGGAGAAATAATGTAATGTTAGTTATATTAAATGTAGTTAAGTAAAAATTCATTTACGTGGAGGTGGATTCCGTGATAGAAAAAAGTATAAAATCAGATAGAGGTCAGGTATTTTATTGGATAATAGAGAATTGGAGTGAGCAGAAAGAAACATTACTTTTTTTGCATGGATTAACAGCAAACCATACCATGTTTGAGAAGCAGATTGCATTTTTCAAAAGCGAATATAACATTATTGTATGGGATGCACCGGGACATGGAAAATCCAGACTGTATGAGGACTTTTCCTTTGCGAATGCAGTGGAAGGTATAAAGCACATTTTAGATGAGAATGGTGTGAAAAGAGTCGTAATGCTGGGGCAATCTTTGGGTGGATATTTTATCCAATCCTTTATTCAAAGATATCCGGAATATGTTACAGCATTTGTGGGGATTGACACTTCACCTTATGGAGAAGGATATTATTCATCTCTTGATAAATGGATTTTAGGACAGGTGGAATGGATGGCGAAGCTATATCCTTTTTCTATTATGAAAGAAGCAATAGTCAGACAGTCAACAGCGACTGAAGCCGGACGGCAAAATATGCGGGAAATGTTAGCTCTTTATGATAAAAAAGAGCTGTGTCACCTCATGGGAATATGTTATGCGGAGGTTTTAAAGGAAAATAAGGACATGAAAATAGACTGCCCGGTTTTACTTCTGTTAGGAGAGCATGATAGAATAGGAAAAGTAAAGCAGTATTGTCGAAAATGGGTACAAAAAACAGGATATCCGATTCTGATTATTAAGAATGCAGGGCATAATTCCAATGTAGATAATCCTGATGAGGTAAATCAGAGGATAAAAGAGTTTTTGGAAAGGCATGGATATTAACATGAAATTTACTATAAATCAAATATCCCAGGGCGAGGATGAGGTTATATTAAATTATAAGGAAATGAACGAGGAAGTCGCTAAAATTGTGGATTTTTTTCGCAATGAGGGTAAAAAAATCATTGGGTGGAAGGATAAGACTCAGGTAGTAATTGCACGGGATGATATTTTATACATAGAAAGTGTGGATGGAAGAACCTTTGTTTACACAGAGGGTGAAGTATATAAGATTAATTACAATTTACTTCAAATGGAAGAGCTTTTAAGAGATATAAGCTTTTTCCGCTGCAGCAAGTCAATGATTATGAATATTGATAAGGTTTTAAATCTGAAAAGTCTATCATCAAACCGGATTGATGCCACGATGATAAATGGCGAACATATTATG
Source organism: Lachnospiraceae bacterium (assembly GCA_036310845.1). Taxonomy (GTDB): domain Bacteria; phylum Bacillota; class Clostridia; order Lachnospirales; family Lachnospiraceae; genus COE1. The sequence continues at coordinate 17,279 of JAXJRB010000062.1, forward strand.
ATTTCAAGGACATATGCATCGGAATTTAGACGAATTCTGAAAGGCGAGTAGTGTGAAAAATTCATAAAAGGAAGATTTTTCAGACGGTAAATATTTGCTTTGCATAAATTCTAAGACTTTGAGAAGAGCATGGCTACTAATAGGTATAAGAAAATGTGGAATAGTTATGAAACAGAAAGGATGAGAATGATGAGTGGTGAAAATAGAAAAGTAACGATATTAGAGCAATTTTTTTCAAAAGAAATAGGAATTGAGATTAAGGCATGCTTGTATTTTTGCTGTATATTAGCATATTATTTTATCTTTCGTATTATTATGGGAAGTTGGAATGCAAGCATTATTCATATGATAGAAATGATTGTAGCGACATATGTTATTGGCTATATACAGATGTATTTGTTATCTGATTTTGACGAAATGGACGAGTTTCATTGGAAAGTGATTGTCTTTTCGATGATTTGCTCTGGGATTTATGTCTTATTAGCAATTTTCTGCAATTGGTTTGATGGAAATATCATAGCAAATATAGTTTTTTTTGCATTTATGATGCTGTGTTATATTTGTTATTTTGTTATTTACAGAGCAAAGAGAAGAATTGATACAAGGCTATTGAATGAAGAATTGAGAGAATTTCAGATGAGGGAAATTCGGAAGTAGGCAAATTATGAATGTGATAGAGTATGGAGAGCGTAGCAAAGAAACCATGTTTTTTTTGCATGGTGGAGGTCTTTCGTGGTGGAATTATAGGGAAGTAGGAGAAAGTCTTGGGCAAGATTATCATGTGATAATTCCAATATTAGACGGACATGCGGGTAGTGATAGAGAATTTATTTCTATCGAAGAGAATGCAAGAGGGATTATAGAGTATATAGATAGCACATGTAATGGTTCTGTTTTATTAATAGGTGGATTGTCTTTAGGAGCGCAGATTTTGTTGGAAATGCTGGCGCAAAGAAGAGATATTTGTAAATATGCCATAATAGAAAGTGCATTGATTATTCCACAAAGGATAATCAATGGTTGTGTAGAGCCATCGGTTTATATGAGCTATCAAATGAAGGAGACAGTGAAAGAATGGCAAATACAAAGAAAATAGCAGAGTTTTGTTCGGTGTTGGTATAAATTTTCCATATTTTGGTTATGCTCATATACAAATAATGGTATCTGTACCAATAGCGTGCAGGTATTGGAAAGGCATGGTAATGTATATGAGCAAACATAAACCACAACATATAGGAATTATCCCTGATGGGAATCGCCGTTGGGCAGTAGAGCACGGAATGAATAAGCAGGACGGCTATGAATACGGATTGAAACCTGGATTACAGTTATTGAAAATAGCAAAAGAGCAAGGAATAAAAGAGGTCACATATTACGGATTTACAGTGGATAATTGTAAGCGACCCGCTGAACAGTTCAAAGCATTTCAAAAGGCATGTATTGAGGCTGTGAATATGTTGACAAAGGAAGGTGCTGATTTATTGGTAATCGGTGATAGTAATTCAAAGTGTTTTCCAAAGGAATTACTACGATATACAACGCGTACTCCTATTCATGGAGGTGGCATTCGCTTGAATTTCCTAGTAAATTACGGATGGAAGTGGGATTTATCCCACATGGAACAGGATGGGAAGCCGTATTCCAGCGATATTTCTAGAATTGATTTGATTATTCGTTGGGGTGGAATGCGGAGATTGTCAGGTTTTCTACCAATACAATCTGTTTATGCGGATTTTTACGTGGAAGAGAATTTGTGGCCGGATTATACGGATGCAGATTTTTTGAATGCATTGGAATGGTATGATAAACAGGATGTTACCTTGGGAGGATAATGTGATTTAGTATTCGATATATGGTATGAAAGAATGACGGTTATATGAAGTATACATTTATGATGAAATAAAGAAATAGAAAAAACCACCGGTTCAGTTGAATCGGTGGTTTTTATGATCAATTTGCTATTTAAGCGTCGATTGTGGAAATGGTAAGAGTAGTCTCTTCCAATACATCCAATAAAGCATCAACAGTATCCAGAGAAGTAAACATAGTTACGTTGTACTCTGTTGCAATCTGACGAAGCTGTGCGCCATCGCTCTCGTTGTTAGAGTCTAGATCCTTGGTGTTGATGAAGTAAGCAATATGACCCTGACGAAGAGCATTAGGAATTGCATCGCTTCCTGCACTAAGTTTATCTAATACATGTGTACGGATTCCGTTCTTCTTTAAGAATGTAGCAGTACCTGAAGTAGCTTCGATGTTGAAACCAAGCTGATAGAATCGACGAATCAAAGGAAGAGCCTCTTCTTTGTCCTGATCAGCGATGGTACAGAAAACAGTACCATAATTCTGCAGATGCATTCCTGAAGCCTGAAGTGCTTTGTATACGGCACGAGTCATAGTGCGGTCATAACCGATAGCTTCACCTGTAGACTTCATTTCAGGAGATAAGTAAGCATCTAATCCACGAATCTTGTTGAAAGAGAATACAGGAGCTTTTACGTACCAGCGATCTTTTTCTTCTGGATAGATATCGAAGAAGCCCTGCTCCTTCAAGCTCTTACCAAGAATTACTTCAGTAGCAATATCTGCTAAAGAGTAACCAGTAGCTTTTGATAAGAAAGGTACTGTACGTGAAGAACGAGGATTTACTTCAATGATATATACATTATCATTATCATCTACGATAAACTGAATATTGAATAAACCTACAATGCCGATACCAAGACCAAGCTTCTTAGCATACTGCAAAATAATACCTTTAACCTTATTAGAAATGGAGAAAGGTGGATAAACGGAGATAGAGTCACCAGAGTGTACACCGGTACGCTCAACCAATTCCATGATACCAGGAACAAAGACATCGCGTCCATCACAGATGGCATCGATTTCAACTTCACGACCCTGGATATACTTGTCAACTAAAACAGGCTTATCCTCATCAATTTCAACAGCTGTTCTCAGATAGTGACGTAACTGTTCTTCGTTAGCAACAATCTGCATTGCACGTCCACCTAAAACGAAGGAAGGACGAACTAAAACAGGATAACCAATTTCAGCAGCTGCAGCAACACCATCTTCCATATTTGTAACAGCTTTACCTTTTGCACGAGGGATATCTAATTCGTTCAACAGATTTTCGAATTCGTTACGGTCTTCTGCGCGATCAATAGCAGCACAGTCAGTACCGATAATCTTTACACCACGGTCATGTAAAGGCTGCGCAAGGTTGATAGCAGTCTGACCACCAAGAGAGGCAATAACACCTTCTGGTTTTTCGAATTCTACAATGTTCATAACATCTTCTGGAGTCAGTGGCTCGAAGTATAACTTGTCTGCAGTTGTATAATCTGTAGAAACTGTTTCTGGATTGTTATTAATAATAATTGCTTCGTAACCGGCATTTCTAATGGTCATAACAGCGTGTACAGTAGAGTAGTCGAATTCAACACCCTGACCGATACGGATAGGACCTGCACCGAGAACGATAATCTTCTTCTTGTCAGTCAGACGAGATGTATTCTCACCTGTATAAGAAGAATAGAAGTAAGGAATGTATGCACCAGTATGGCATGTATCAACCATCTTGAATACAGGGAATAAATTATTTTCCTTACGCATGTTATATACATCTAGTTCATTACACTTCCAAAGACGAGCAATATACTTATCACAGAAGCCCATTTTCTTAGCTGCAGTGAGAATTTCAACGTCTTTGCGTACACGGAGTTGTTCTTCCATATCAATGATATTCTTGAAAGCTTCGAGGAAGAAAGGAGTAATCATAGTAACTTCATGGATTTTTTCAATAGAAACACCATGATAAATAAGCTCAGCAATAGCAAAGATATTGTCAGAACGGAATTCTGTTATATACTCTAAAAGCTCCTCTACGCTCATATTGTCAAATTTAGAAAGGTACATATGGTTAGCACCAATTTCAAGAGAACGAATACCCTTTAACAGAGCTTCCTCCAAATTAGAACCGATACCCATGATTTCACCAGTTGCCTTCATCTGTGTACCTAATTTGTTTGTTGCAGAAGCAAACTTATCAAATGGGAATCGAGGTAACTTAGCAATAACGTAATCTAACTTTGGTTCGAAAGCAGCATTTGTGTTAGCAATCTGAATATCCTCAAGAGCCATACCAACAGCAATCTTTGCAGTTACACGGGCAATTGGATATCCGGAAGCCTTGGAAGCCAATGCAGAAGAACGGGAAACTCTAGGATTTACCTCGATTAAATAATATTCAGAGCTGTGAGGATTCAGAGCAAACTGAACATTACATCCACCTTCAATCTTTAATTCCTTGATAAGCTTGATAGCAGAATCATTCAGCATCTTCTCGTCTTCCTTGCTGAGGGTCATGATAGGCGCAACAACGCAGGAGTCACCAGTATGAACACCAACCGGGTCAATGTTTTCCATACCACAGATAGTGATAGCATGATCATTGGAGTCACGCATAACTTCGAATTCAATTTCCTTATAGCCTTTTACAGACTTTTCAATAAGAACCTGATGTACAGGAGAAAGCTTAAATGCATTCACACCGATTTCCATTAATTCTTCATCGTTGTAAGCAAATCCACCACCAGTACCACCTAAAGTAAAGGCAGGGCGAAGAACAACTGGGTAACCAATACGGTTTGCAGCTTCCTTTGCTTCTTCAAGAGAGTATGTAATCTCAGAAGGGATAACTGGTTCGCCGATAGACTCACACAGCTCTTTGAACATCTCACGGTCTTCAGCACGTTCGATAGAAGCGCTGGATGTACCAAGTAATTTAACATTACACTCTTTGAGAATTCCTTTTTTCTCTAACTGCATAGCTAAGTTTAAACCAGTCTGACCACCGATACCAGGGATAATGGCATCAGGACGCTCGTGGCGGATGATTTTTGCTACATATTCTAAAGTTAAAGGCTCCATGTAAACCTTGTCAGCAATGATGGTATCAGTCATGATAGTAGCAGGATTGGAGTTACATAAAACAACTTCATATCCTTCTTCCTTCAATGCAAGACAAGCCTGTGTGCCGGCATAGTCAAATTCAGCGGCCTGTCCGATAATGATTGGACCGGAGCCGATAATTAAAATCTTCTTTATATCTGTTCTCTTAGACATTAATTTTACCTCCTGAATATTAATTAGTTTGATAGAATTACTTTTAGACAATCTTTGCAAAATCTAAGTTGTATGCTTACTAATTTTATGCTATGGGTTATTTATAAAAAAACCGGTTCTAATGAAGTGTGTATGCACTTCATTGAAACCGGAAAATATTAAACACTACATAACGAAAAATATAAAGCAGACAATTCGTAAATAGAATTGAAAACACAGATACTGTCAACGAAAACAGTACCAAGAGAAGCGGAAATAATATTTATATTATTGTTCGTTGTCATATAGCTTCTCCTTTCTGCCTAAAAAATGTCTTGCTCTAATGTAACATGTCGTAAACCGAAAAGTACCGTGAGCAGTTATTTATCTTTACAACGATACCATGTGGTATCTATCTTGTCAATTGAAAAAATGGAAAAAATTGTGCAACTTATTTTCAAAATATGTATAGATATTAATCTGCTCTAAAGTCTTGTTACTTAATAAAGAATAAATGATATTTCAAGACAGAAATATAATAAAGAAGTAATTGTTTTATTGCTGATGTCAAAAATATGCTTGACATCAAAAAGTGGAAAATGTTAATATTGAAAAAAATCAACAAAGGAGTATACAAATGAAGTACAATTTACATTCAAGACAATATATGTACATGTATTATAGACGTATTTGCTTATAACTGTGACAAATGGTTAAATTTCAGTGCACAGTTATTGGGCGATAGGTCTTATATGTCTGTGCAGAAATGGAATGTAAATGTAATTTATTTAATAATATATTTTGTATTACATCTTGTATTTTATAAAACGCACTAGACATATAGCATGTTTAGTGCGTTTTTTGCGCGAATAAGCAAAGTCATGGTTACAATAGAGAAAAAGTATGCTTGCATACAATTTTCTCTATTGTAACTATGACGCGCAACGCGACCGAGCGAATGAAATTCGCGAGGTACTTATTCGCGCAAGCGCGAGGATGCACAAAGTAGAGGCGAAATAGAGAAAACGGATGCTTGCATACAATTTTCTCTATTGTAACTATGACACGCAACGCGACCGAGCGAATGAAATTCGCGAGGTGCTTATTCGCGCAAGTGCGAGGATGTGCAAAGGAAGGAATTGAGAAGGTAACTCGACAGTTGCAGGATGATAGAACGGATTATTACTTAATAATCTGTAAAGAGGAAGTGGTTGGAGCTGTACGTGTATACAAAGCACAGGAAACGGAGAACCATATTAGTCCGCTATTTGTTCTTCCGGAGCATCAGAATAAAGGGATTGCTTATACAGTCATACAATTGTTGTTCCAACAGTATGGACAAGCTGCTGTATGGAGATTAGATACGATTTTGCAAGAAAAAGGCAATTGCTATTTATATGAAAAGTGTGGATTTTATCGAATAGGGGAATATCATGTTATAAATGAGAAAATGACTTTAATAGACTATGAAAGAATGGCGGTTACTGAACCTGCAGAGGAAATACGATTTTATGAGGAATTATCACTGAATTCACATCCGGCAATTCAGACGAATTACTATGATGGCTGGCTATTACGTTTTGGAAACGGATATACGGCAAGGGCGAATTCGGTAAATATGTTATATCCGTCTACGATAGATTTACAGACAAAGATTAAAGTGTGTGAAGAGCAGTATTTTGCGAAGCAATTACCTTGTATTTTCAAAATCATTGAAGGAAGAAATTGTGCTTTGGATGAAATGTTGCAGAAACGAGGATACAAGGTTGTAACACCTACAGATTTTTTGGTGATGGATATAACAAAGAAAGAATTTGCAAAGAATGTCTGCATTATGACGAATGAAGTTACAGATGAATGGCTTCATGCTTACTTTAAATTTAAAAAGTTTGAGGATTGTGAGACCTGTGATACAGCTACTCAAATATTGCAGTTAGTACAGGATGAAACGTTGTACTGTCGAATAGAACAAGAAGGAATCAGTGTTGCTTGTGCATATGCGGTAATAGAGAGAGGCTATGTTTTCATTGGAAATGTAATTGTGGATGAAGAATATCGAGGTAAGGGATACGGACAGCAGTTGTGTGAGAATCTTTTAGCTAAGGCAAAAGAACAAGGAGCACATACAGCATATCTCCAAGTTGTTCAAAGTAATCAGGTTGCATATAACTTATATAAGAAATTAGGATATCGTAAGATTTATTCTTACTGGTATCGGAAAAAAGATTTAGAAGGGTAAGGTTTTAGCTATGAAGATAAAGATAATTGGATCTGGTGGTTGTGTCAGTACACCAAGACCTTGTTGTGATTGCAGAGTGTGTAAAGAGGCAAGGGAAAAGGGATTTCCATACGCAAGAACAGGATGTAGTATTTATATAGAAGAAATAGAAACTTTGATTGATACACCAGAGGATATTAACTATGCACTGAATCATGCAAATGTTAGTAAAGTGGAGCAGGTTTTATACAGTCATGCTGATCCGGACCATACAATGGGAATGCGAGTGTTTGAACAGTTAAAAATGGATTGGTTAGGGTGCTCTGTTGATAAAAAGAATGAAAATCTAATTGAAGTATTGTCCTTACCGAAGGTCATTGAGGAGTTAAGAGAACAGAAAACATTTCGAGGTTCGGTATTGGATTATTATGTATGGCGTGGTTTGATAACCGTCAATGGAAGTTATTATGTAGAAAAGGGAGATATCCGAATTGATTTGATACCTGTTGATGAAGGCGAGGAAGTTGCTATTTTTGTTATTTCACAAGGAGATAAGAAGGTAATCTATGCACCATGTGATGTAAAGCCGTTTCCGAAAAGCGAATTATTTATGGATGCGGATGTTTTGATTATAGGAAATACCATTGTGGGAGATATTTTGAAAGATGGTTTTATATTAAAGTTGGATAATCCATTAAGAGAAGAACTGTTTATTATGGAAGAAATTTTTGAAATAAAAGAACAATTCCATATAAAAAATGTGATTGTAACGCATTTGGAAGAGGATTGGGGAAAGTCTTATGATGACTATGCGGAATTGGAAAAGGAGTATGATGGAATACGATTTGCGTATGATGGTATGGAGGTAGAGTTGTAGGATGAAGGAGTTTTTAGAAAGTACATATTATGTGGATTATGCAGCATCAAATATAACCAAAAAGGCAAAGGAATTGTTTACAGAGGATATGACAGATGTTGAAAAAGCAGAGATGGCATTTTATTTTGTACGAGATGAAATACCACATTCTTTTGACTGCGAGACATCAAAGGTAACTGCAAAAGCGTCAGATGTATTAGAGCATAAAACAGGAATCTGTCATGCAAAATCCAATCTGTTAGCGGCTTTGCTTCGTTCCCAAGGGATTCCGGCGGGTTTTCGTTATCAGCATTTAACTTTGGCAGATGATGATTCTTTAGGATATTGTCTGCATTGTTATAATGTAGCTTTTCTGGAAGGAAAATGGATTGAACTTGATGCGAGAGGAAATAAACCAGGCGTGGATGCACAATTTTCTCTAACGGAGAGAAAGCTTGCTTTTATGCCAAGAGAAGAATATGATGAGTATTTTATAGAAGGAATCTTTGCAAAACCGGATGAAGAAACCATGAAGCAGCTGGAAAGTGCACAGAATCTGGGTGATGTAGTAAGAGGGCTGCAGGATAGATGTGCAAGGTAGATATAGAAGGAGAAAACATAGGTATGAGAAGAAAAGACAGAGAAGTTACGGATTTTGAAATAATCAAGAAAATTATTGAGGAATGTGAGATAATAAGAATCGGATTAAGTGATGAAGATAACTATCCTTATATTGTTCCTCTAAATTTTGGCTATGAAACAGAGGGAAAACAGATTTATTTCTATATACATGGTGCTATGGCAGGGCGTAAATATGAGCTTATGCAAAAAAACGGTGTTTGCTCTTTTGAAATGGATTGTGGGCATAAGATGGAATTGCTCCATGAATATAAAGAAGTAACTATGCGATATAAGAGTCTTATGGGAAAAGCAGAAATTGAATTCCTTACAGGCCAAGATAAATTGCATGGAATTGATAGAATTATGAAACGTGATGAAAGAACGTGTGATTATGAGTATAATAAAGCGTCTGTAGATCATACAGCGGTTATCCGATTAAAGGTAACAGAGTATTCAGGGAAAATTAATCCGGTTAGTGGTAATGCGGAGTGAGAAGAATATTTTAATAAAAGGAAAAATATACAAATGGAAAAATTAAATGAAGAAACCAGAAAAGTTATGGAAATACGCTTTGCAAAAGACAGTATTATAGGGTTGGCAACGGTAAATAATGGAATGCCGGAAGTGCGAAATGTAGATGGATATTATGAAGATGGCGCATTTTATGTGGTTACATATGCACTTTCTAATAAAATGAAACAGATAGAAAAGGATCCAAATGTTGCCATTTCAGGAGAATGGTTCACAGCACATGGAAAGGGTGAGAATCTGGGATATTTCTGCAAAGAAGAGAATAAGGACATTGCTGAGAAATTAAGAAATGCTTTTGCAGCTTGGATCGATAATGGTCATAACAACTTTGAGGATGAGAATACCTGTATTCTTCGTATTCAGCTTACAGATGGAGTATTGTTTACTCCTGACGGACGATATGAAATTGACTTTACAAAATAGAAACGTGTCTTGATTAATATTTTGTTATTGTATATAATAATGATATTATTAGTGTAATTTAAGCAGAAAGGAAGGACGCATTATGAGTTGGAAAAACATCAATATTCAACTAATAAAAGGTTGTATTTTTGTCGCCAACGGGGATAGTGCGCCCTTTTTTAGATGATTTTAAGCAGTAATAATCATTTAAAACATGGACGTATATATCTCCGAATCAGATAACATTTATTTGAAAAGGAGATTTTTTTATGTTTAAAATTAGAAAACAAATTAGAAATATATATGCTATTTCAGCTTTTAGCAGTTTCCAGATTGCGGGGGCTTCATGGGTAGCATTGTTGGCAATGCGAGGATTTTCATTAGTTCAGATAGGTTTTGCAGAATGTCTTTTTCATGTGACAAGTCTGTTATTTGAAATACCATCGGGTGTAATTTCAGATGTATTCGGAAGAAAAAAAACCATGATATTAAGTCAGTGTTTTTTTGTCATTTCAGCATTTCTTATGATGATAGCAGAATCAACAGTTAGTGTTTATATAGCACTTATGCTGGCTGCACTTGGATACAATTTTTCTTCCGGTACCAGGGAAGCTTTAGCCTATGACAGCTTGAAAAAGGCTGGGAAAGAGGAAGAATATGACAAATATGCTTCTACAGAAATGATGATATATCGTATAGGAAATGCATCGGCCTTGTTATGTGCGGGCTTGGCATTATTTATAGGCTATCGGAAAGCCTATTGTATTGATATGATTTTAGGAACGTTATGTTTATATTTTAGCTTTCAATTAAAGGAAGTTCCTGCAAATGAGGAAGCTGAAAAGCAGAAGATTGTGCAGCAAATCTGGGAATGCGTAAAGGAAAGTATCCTTTTTCTATTAAAGAATGGAAGAGCAACAAGACTTATGTTTTGGAATGCTTTTATAGGGGCGATTGCAACGCTTTATTTATTCTTTTTGCAAGCACAGTTACCATTGAAAGGACTGCCAATGGGACTTTTAGGGCCGTCACTTTTCGTTGTGGGACTAGGAGGCGCAGTAGGAGCAAAGCTTGTGCAATGTTTTTCGGAATGGAAATACAGCAGGATTTCTATACTATGTGTAAGTGGTGTAATACTTGGAGCTATGACTATCTTGATGAAGAATCCATGGATTATGTGTATCGGTGGCTTTGCTTCAGCTATGTTTGATGACCTTATACAGGTACGTTCTGATGTTTTATTAAATTCCATGATTCCATCGGAACAGAGAGCAACTTTGGTTTCTGTGTCATCCTTTTGTTTTTCAATCATAATGATTGTTATGTCACCATTGGTAGGATGGATTTTTTCGTTATTATAATTGGGTGATGTGCAGGTTATTCGTATTAAAGTGTATCTTGCAGAGTAAGAATAGTAATTAGAAAAATTATATTATAAAATATATAGAGAATAACAAGGGAGGAAGCGGATATGAATGGCATTAATAAAACATTATATATTCCCTTATATGGAAAGGCTTCTGTTAGTAAAAAGGGCATTATTTTGCAGGATAAAAAAGCAGAAATGATATGGAAAAAGGAAGGCTTTGACCTAAAAGGGAAAGCAAAGTCAAAGTGGCTGACTTACTATATGGGTATGCGTTCTGCGGTATTCGATGCGTGGGTAAAGAAGATGTTACAAAAATATCCGTCAGCGTGTGTACTTCATATTGGTTGTGGTATGGATAGTAGGATTGAGCGAATTGGTGCTAAACAAAACGTCTGGTATGATATTGATTTTCCAGTGGTGATTGAGGAGAGAAAAAAATATTATACAGAAACAGAAAACTACCATATGCTTTCTGAGGATGCCAGTAAAACAGAGTGGATTGCAGCACTTCCTAAGACAGATCAAGCCATCATTATTATGGAAGGTGTTTCTATGTACCTGAAATTACAGGAACTCGTAGCGTTATGGAATGCTTTAAAGGAACATTTTGGAAATATACATTTTTTTATGGATTGCTACACAGAATTTGCAGCAAAAGCCTCAAAATACAAAAATCCGATTAAAACCGTAGGAGCGCAGACGGTTTATGGTTTAGATCAACCAAAGTATCTGGAAGAACAGACAGGGATTCGTTTTGTAAAAGAGCATGATATGACTCCGATAGAATTAATTCATGAGTTAAAGGGCTTTGAAAGAGAGTTCTTTAAGCATGTTTTTGGAGGAAAGTTATCAAAGAAAATGTATCGGTTATTTGAGTATGAAGCATGCAAAGAGCAAAAATTCTATTAGAAAGCAATTTATCGATAGAAAAACAAAGGAGATATACACAATGTTAGAAATAAAAAAATTAACAAAAACCTATAAAGGCGGAAAAAAAGCAGTTTCCAATCTATCGATTAAGGTAGAACCAGGAGATATTTACGGATTTATCGGTCACAATGGTGCAGGAAAGACGACTACAATTAAATGTATAGTTGGTATTCATGATTTTGATGAGGGAGAGATACTGGTTGATGGTATTTCTCTAAAACAGGAACCATTAAAATGCAAATCGGTGCTTGCCTATATACCTGATAATCCAGATTTGTACGAGTATCTGACCGGAATTCAGTATTTAAACTTTATAGCAGACATGTTTGGTGTATCTGCAAAAGAGCGTGAAGAACGAATTAAGGAAGAAGCAGATGCCTTTGAAATAACCGCAGCTCTTGGAGATTTGATTTCCTCCTACTCACATGGAATGAAACAAAAGCTTGCAATTATTGGTGCGCTTATTCATAAACCTAAGCTTTTGATTTTAGACGAACCGTTTGTCGGACTTGATCCAAAGGCAACATTAATTCTAAAAAATAAAATGCATGCCCTATGTGAGCAAGGTAGCGCGATTTTCTTTTCCACACATGTATTGGATGTGGCAGAGAAGCTTTGTAATAAAGTAGCAATTATACGTCAAGGTGAGGTGATTGCGACTGGAGATATGGAAAAACTAGTAAAGGATAGCTCATTAGAAGCAGTATTTATGGAGGCGAATTAATATGGTGAATCAGGTGATACAGTTAAGCAGATTGCAGCTTATAAATCTGTTTGGAATTAATGAGCTACGATATACAAAGGACAAAGCGAAAAGAGCACGTTATATAGGAATTGGTTGCATTTGGCTTGCATTGATTTTGATGGTAGTAGGCTATGTTAGTGGTTTAGCCTATGGTTTGATTTTTCTTGGTTTATCAGATATTGTTCCATTGTATTTATATGCGCTTGCAAGTTTATTGATATTAGTATTTAGCTTTTTCAAAGCAGGAAGTATTCTTTTTTCAATGAAAGGCTATGAGATATTAGTCTCTCTACCTGTTACTAAGTCAGCAATTGTAATCAGTCGTTTTTTTAACATGTATATCACGAATCTGTTATTAACCTTTTTGATTATGCTTCCTGGAATGGTGATATATGGTTATTTTGAGAAACCAAGTATAGGATTTTATGGAATTTTCCTATTAAGTAGTCTGTTTCTACCATTATTGCCATTGACAGTTTCTTCTATTTTAGGAGCAGGAATAACGGCAATTAGTTCACGTATGAAACATAAAAATCTAGTTGAGATAGGGCTTACGTTACTTTTGGTTATTGGTATGATGGCCTTTAGTATGCTAGTGTCTGATAAGGAAGAAATGCTGACAGCAGACTTTTTCAAAAATCTCGGAGGGATTTTATCGGATCAGATAGGTGGTCTGTATCCACCGGCACTGTGGTTTTCAAAGGCATTAGCTGGAGAAAAGCAGGCACTTATTTTTGTATTTATTGTTCCTGCGGTTATTTTTACAGTATTTGTTCTTGTATTACAAAAGTATTTTCAAGCTATTTGCACCGCGATTCATACCGTTACAGCCAAGAATGATTATCAAATGACAAGCTTACGCTTTCATGGTCAGGTCACGGCATTATGGAAAAGAGAGTTAAAACGCTATTTCTCATCTAGTGTGTATGTAACCAATACGATAATAGGTTATATAATGGCGGTTATTCTAGCAGTAGGTATATGCATTATGGGCGTGGAGCACTTGGAAACCATGTTGATGGTTTCCAATATGGAACTTATGATGGCAAAATATATGCCTTTAGGGCTTTCCTGCCTGATGACAATGACTTCAACAACAAGCTGTTCCATTTCATTGGAAGGGAAAACAGTATGGCACCTTCAAACTCTTCCGATTACAAAGAAGCAGATTTTTGATAGCAAGATTCTTACCAATCTAACAGTTGCAGTGCCATTTTACATTCTGAGTGTTATTTTCCTTGCTATTTCGGTGAAGCTGACAATGATGCAGCTCTTTTGGCTGATTATGATTCCGGCAGCATATTTGCTATTTGCTTGCGTACTTGGACTTACGATAAATCTTGCCTTTCCAGTGTTTGACTGGGAGAATGAGGTTCGAGTTGTGAAACAGAGTATGACAACATCTGTTTCAATGTTAATTGGTATGTTAAGTAGTGGTATATCGCTTGCAGTAAGTATTTTTGTGAGTGAAGAATATATCAATGTGTTTTATGCCGTGGTTTTGGTAGGAATATTGGTAATAACAGGATTTTTATATCAAAAGAATAATAAGAATTGACTGAAAAACAACTAAGATTTATATATTTATAAATGCTTGTAGTTAAGAGGAAAGGGGAAGAAGTATGAATTCATTAAGACTAAGTGAAAATATTGCCATTATGCGGAAAAATGCAGGAATTACCCAAGACGAACTGGCGGCTTTTCTGGGTGTTACGAAAGCTTCTGTCTCCAAGTGGGAAAATGGACTTTCCCACAGTTAAAGACATTACACCACAACCCACGCTTACAATATGCTTGAAAATAATATGGATGAGGAATACAAATTAGCATTGGCTGCATTCGCTTTTTATGGATGTGGACGATGCTAATTTGTATTTTCGGGACGATGATGGATAACCGTATGGTGGGTTATATCATCAGAAGAAGCGAAAATGAAGAGGGGGAATCCAAAGGGGGCACGCCCCATTTGGCACACGACTTTGCAAGGCAAAGTGTAGTGTGTTCAGATTTTCAAATTTGTTAGAATGTGTCTGACAAATTTATGTAATGGAGGTCGGATAGTGAAGTCTCTGTAAGTCGAGTAGACTAATGCCTCACGACACTAGCCCCTCGCAGAACCGTACGTGCGGCTTTCCCGCATACGGCTCCTCATAATAACATTCATTTCTAGAACAACTTAACATATATCTTTGGCTTCGCCAGTGGGTATACTTTCAGCATATCAATATAGCCATCCCACGTATAACTTTTCCTATGGCTTCTGCGGTTAAGCACCTTAAATAAGTATCGTTGCACGAAATGTAGAAATGCACCTATCTTGGCAATGTTGTGGGATACACCATAGTATCTATAATGCCCAACCAGTTTCGTGTTCAGCTTTGTAATCAGTTCTTTTACTGGCATCGTACTGTTTTCATACAGCCATTCTTTAATCAATTTCAGCTTCTGCTGAAACTTCTTCCGATTTGTTTTCAACTTTACACAGAAGTTACCATATTTCTTTCCTTTGCCACAATAGAATGTAAATCCGAGAAAATCAAATGTTTCTGGTTTTCTACCATACATGCGCTTAGAATTACTTTCTGCATATCTACCAAACTCAATTAGTCTGCTCTTACTCTCTTCCAATTCGAGATTAAATTTCTTCAATCTCTCCTTTAGGATTGCGTAGTAATTCTCCGCATCCTCTCTATGTTGAAAGCCTGCAATGAAGTCATCTGCATAAACCGTCAGGAAACTATCTCCAGTAGTCTTACCAATAACAACAAATTTGTACCATAACGTCAATACATTATGCATGTAGATATTTGCTAATATCGGACTGATAATGTTTCCTTGTGCAGAACCCTCATCACTTTCTTCAAATACTCCATCCGTCATTACTCCGGCTTTTAGATATTTGTTGATTAACCACAAAAGATTTGGATCTTTGATATAGAGCTTAAGGAACTCCATCATCCACTCATGACTCATGTGGTCGAAGAAGCCTTTTATGTCAGCGTCTACTACATAATTGATGTATCTGTCGCTAATCTGGTGATGCACATCTTTTATGGCATCATGGCATCCTCTGTTTGGTCTGAAACCATACATACAGTTCAGAAATCTTGGCTCATAAATAGCTTCTAGTATTTTCTTTACTGCCAGTTGCACAATCTTGTCCTCATAAGATGCAATTCCTAAAGGACGTTTCTTTCCATTCGCTTTTGGTATGAATACTCTGAGCGATGGCAGTGGTTTGTATGCTTTGTTCTTAAGCTTACAAACAAGATTTGTTAAGTTTTCTTCCAGATGTTCCTCATACTCCGCTTTTGTTATCTTGTCGGTACCTACTGCTTTACTACCATCTAATTCTTTGTGGCATTGCTTCAGCATTTCAGTATTTATCAAGTGATACAGAGACGTAAACTCTGGCTTCGGCGTTGTTGCCGAGATTTCCATTATTCTTTCTAATTTCGTTCCCATTATTTCCTCCGTCCCTGAGTACGGATAATGTGTCCTCAGAAAGACCGTTATTATGTAGCTCCCTTCCCTCCCCTGGCATTACTCAGCTTCCTCGGTACTATGAAGCTATCCGACTGCCTACCACTCATCCGTTCACCTCCATCTTCTAGTTGGTGAGACGTACTTGTTTCCAAGAAATGATAGGCTCTCCCCAGTTGACTAATTAACCACAATGTCAAGCATGATTGGCTCTTTGACCCCGCAGTGCCGAATGTTTCTCGCCTATATCGTTCCATTCGATGTTGCTTTCCGCATCAGTTACAACGTCAGCCCTCTGATAGTTAACCTTTCGAGGCTCAATCGCATTGCAACCCTACTTGCTCGCTATCTACGCTTAGCAACTGCCATTACTGTCAGCTACTCAAGACTCGCTACTGTTGGTTGGCTAGACCTTAAACAGACAGGATTTCCACCTGTTAGGTTAATTGCCCTTCGCTGGGCGCAC
>JAXJRB010000063.1:0-7343 GCA_036310845.1 Lachnospiraceae bacterium
AATCCTTAGTTAAACGGTAATTCTTCATCAATTCCATCAGGAATATTCATGAAACCATCTCCCGCTGCCATTGGAGCAGCTGAGAAGTTGTTTGCAGGTGCACTATAATTATCGGATGAACCGCTATTACTATTCTTGCTCTCTGCAAATTCCTGTTCTTCAACAACAACATCAGTGGTATAAACTTTTACACCATCCTTATTGGTATAACTACCTGTCTGGATACGGCCTGTAACAGCAATCTTTGTACCCTTACGGAAATATCTCTCCGCAAATTCACCTGCTTTGCCAAAAGCAACACAGGAAATAAAATCTGCTGTATTCTCATCACCGTTACGGTTGAATCTTCTATCTACCGCAAGTGTATATCTTGCAATTGCCATCTGGTTCTCGCCCTGTGTATATCTTACCTCAGGATCTCTCGTTAAACGCCCCATTAAAATTGCTTTATTCATAATAAGTTCTCCCACTCGTCTGCGATTCTACGCAGTACGTTCTCTATTTCTCGTCCTGTCTAACGACTAAATATCTTACAACATTTTCCATAAGACGAATTCTAGACTCGATCTCAGCTGGAAGTGTTGCTTCACCTTCGAACTGAATGAAATAATAGAAAGCTTCTCTCATCTTCTGAACTTCGTAAGCTAATCTCTTCTTGCCCCACTCATCTACATTAGTAATTGTACCACCATGCTTTGTGATGATTCTCTGTACCTTCTCGAATGCAGCTGCTCTTTCATCGTCTTCGATCTTAGCGCTAATCACAACGGCTAATTCATATTTGTTCATCTTGTTACCTCCTTTTGGTCTCTGGCCTCTTCTTGTAAAGAAGCAAGGATTAATATATCACGAAAACAAATAATACCATATTTTATCCTTATTATCAAGCTTTTTTGCGTAAATCCTTTGTGTTTTTTTCTACAAGCTTTCTTGCTATCATAATCTGATGTTCACAGCCTAAACATTTTAAACGAAAGTCCGCCCCTACACGTAAAATTTCCCATTCATTACTTCCGCAAGGATGTTGCTTTTTTAATTTTACAACATCTCCAACCTCATATTCATATGCCATATCATTCAAGCCTTTCTTTTTTTCTTATCGAATTTTATTCCTTTTTCAACTTTTAAATAAGTCAAATTCCTTTTATATCAGCATCACTAAAGTATTATACATCTGTAATTTTTTAGTCTGCTCATAATTACATGCAAGAATCTATTCTAAGCTTTGCAAATACCACTCCAATGCTTTCAGGAATCACCAAATCTGCCATATGATCTCGCGGTGTCGGAGTTTTATTAATCAATACCAATCTATCACCACGATAGTAGTCAATCAATCCTGCGGCCGGATAAACCGCAAGCGATGTCCCACCGATAATTAGCATATCTGCTTCCTGTATTGCTCTGATAGACTCCTGCATTGTCTGCTGATTAAGACCTTCCTCATATAAAACAACATCTGGCTTCACCCTTCCTCCACACTCACATAGCGGCACATCCAATGAGTCCAGGATAAACTTTGCATCGTAAAACTTCCTACATCTTTCACAATAATTGCGTAAAACACTTCCATGAAGTTCCAACACACATTTACTTCCACCAGCTTGATGCAATCCGTCAATGTTTTGCGTAATAACCGCTGTTAGTTTTCCTGTCTTTTCCAATTCAGCCAATGCAATATGTGCCTTATTTGGTTTCGCATCCAAGCATAACATTTTATCACGATAAAACTTAAAAAATTCCTTTGTTTTACTTACATAAAAGCTGTGACTTAAAATGGTCTCTGGCGGATAGTCATACTTCTGATGATACAAACCGTCTACGCTTCGAAAATCCGGAATACCACTCTCTGTCGAAACACCTGCACCTCCAAAGAAAACAATACGCTGACTTTCATCTATCATTTGCTGAAGTTTTTCTATTGTTGTCACAAAACCACCTTCTCTTTCCAAAGTAACCTCTTAATTTATAATCTAATAGCATTTGCTGTTTTTCTTTACCACGTTTTATATGATATATTCATATCTACATTCCCTTTAATTCCATTTACAGAACCTTTTTCAGAGTATTGCCATACGCTGACTTCATAAGGCATGTACATATAATTATCATAAAAAGCATACCACTTCTCATACGCTTCCAACCTAGGCATATCAAGCATCTGCGTAAAACATCTGACATTACCATATATCATTGGCGTATAGCCTGCCGCTTTTATCGCATCACAAAAAGCAATACAAATATCGGTACGAAGCTCTTGTGAAAGACCATTTGCCCTTCCATTATCCCCTACAATCATTTCTACATCAAATACCACAGGATAGGTCACTTCATACCCCTTCATATTTTCAATAACATAATTAGCTTCTTCGATTGCTTCCTCTACAGTAATCGCCTGCGTAAAAAAATACACTCCTGTTTCTACTCCAGCCGCACTGGCATCGAGCATGTTTTGCTCATAATATTCGTCCAGCACAATCTCACCCGAGCCATAGCCACGAAGTCCTAAACGTACAAAGGCATATTCCACACCATCTTCCCTAACCTTTTTCCAATCAATATTTCCCTGATATTTAGAAACATCAATGCCTTTGTGTGAAGTTACTACTCCATTCTCTACGTACTCCATCTCTCCTGCTTCGTTTGCCCGAAAATTCTCAACCTGTAAATTATGCTTCTTGACATTATCAAGAACTGGTGCAAAAACATAATTCTTTCCATCATGATAAATCAGATTATCCGAAAAAAACTGGCGAAGCATTTTTAATGGTGTTCCATCCTTAGCAGTTACCAGGTCCTTAATTTTTTCTTTTAAAGCCTCTTCAACCTCTATTTCTTTATCCGCAAGCATTTGTACCATTTTTTCATTAGTAATTACATTCTCCTGTTGAGAAATAACCTCCTTTGTTTCACGAAGTACCGCATTTTCACTCATCACTGCTTTTACTTCCTGACGCTCACTATAATACAATGCCCCAAAAACACCTGTACTTACTAACGACACCGATGTAATTGATGCTAAAATTATATTTAATACTATTCCAGTACTCTGCTTTTTCCCCTTCATGCTTTAATTTCCAGCCCTTCTGTATATAATAATTTCATTACTACTCCATATTGTGACTCTTAGACTATCTACAAAATGCTTTTATACAATATATAAAAGCATTTGCAACATCTTTTCACTACTATTTTCATATCTATTCTACACTAACTATATCCCATTTGCAAAGACTTCCCCTCTTTTATCACATTTTATATAATATAAATTTAGATTAATTAGAAGGAACCTAAAATATTTAAAAAAGTGTTTGCTCAGCAGCAAACACTAGCAAGAATTTCCTATTACGATTAAGGTGTCAAAAGGTGGTATATAAATTATCCTAAGGCAAAATGCTTTTTTATATCTTTACCATTTTTCATAAGAACAATGATTACTTGTAATCGCAGCTCTTAGCTCTACAAAACACCCACAAGCTCTGCACATTCCCTCCTGTAGGTAATCACATTCTTTACAAACAGCCAGACGTTCTTCATAAAGCTCATCCGGTGTTTTAATGTCTTCTTCTATTCGTTCAATATAATCATGTAAATTAGCAAAGTACCCCTCTACATCCATCTCTCGCAACAGACATTTGTAACAACGCTTTTGAGTTTGAGAAAACTTCTGGAAATTTATTCTCTGCATCTCCTTCTCCATACATTACCTATCTGTATATCCATATTATTTGTTATTATTAACTTTCTTAATTGCATTGTTCTATTTTACACGAAGCTGTATTATACTGCATGCAGGTATCGTAAAGTTAATCCCCTTTTCCGTTACTGTAAATGCAGCAAAGTCTTCCTGCTTTACTTGTTCAGGCTGTTCAAAAGTATTATATGCATTCATCTTATTCACAAGAATTTTAGCCGTTACCTGGTTAGGTTTACACTCTGTAAAACTAATTTCTACTTCTTCACTTTCACTGATAGAAAGATTATTCAAAGTAATTGTAATTATACCATCTTCATCAACCGACACTGATTCCTGTAAATTAGGAACCATAAAATCATTTTCTTCACCGATTATTTTTGTTCCCTCAATATAGCTATCTACAAGCTCAGCATTCTGATGATACTTGTACATATGAAATACATAATAGGTTGGTGTAAGAAGCATTTTAGGTCCATCCGTTAAGATAACTGCCTGTAATACATTAATTAACTGCGCAATATTAGCCATTTTTACACGATCACAATGCTTGTTGAAAATATTTAAAGATAGTCCCGCAACAAGAGCATCACGCATCGTACTCTGCTGATAGAGGAATCCAGGATTTGTTCCCGGTTCACAGTTAAACCATGTCCCCCACTCATCACAAATCAATCCAATTTTCTTTTCTGGATCATACTTATCCATAATTGTGGTATGATGATTGATTAAGGTTTCAATATAGAGAGCTTTCGACAGAGTTTTATACCATCCCTTCTCATCAAAATCAGTAGCACTTCCCTTGTTTTCCCAACATTCCGGAACAACATAATAATGCATAGAAAGTCCATCCATAAAGCCATGTGCATCTTTTGGTGTATTTTCATAACAAGTTTTCAATACCTGATCTGTCCAGTATGTATCATCTATATTAGGCCCTCCACAAACTTTAAAAATCCGCGAATTAGAGTCATAATTTCTTACATATGTCTGATACTGTCGATAAAGATTGGCATAATGAGAAGGCGTCATATTTCCACCGCATCCCCAATTCTCATTACCTACACCAAAATAATCAACCTTCCATGGTTTTTCATGCCCGTTCTGCTTACGAAGATCCGCCATTGGTGAAATGCCGTCAAATGTCATATATTCAACCCATTCCGACATCTCCTGAACCGTACCACTACCAACATTACCATTAATATATGTCTTACAGCCAATTTGTTCACATAGTTCAAAAAACTCATGCGTCCCAAAGCTATTATCTTCCGTTACACCACCCCAATGAGTATTTATCATCTTTTTTCTATTTTCTTTTGGACCAATACCATCCTTCCAATGGTATTCATCTGCAAAGCATCCCCCTGGCCATCGAAGAACAGGAAGCTTTATCTCACGTAGTGCAGCGACAACATCATTTCGCATTCCATTAGTATTTGGAATCTCCGAATTCTCACCTACATATATCCCCTCGTAGATACATCTTCCAAGATGCTCGGAAAAGTTACCATAGATTTCTGCATTAATATGCCCCTTTTTGTTTTTTTCATTAATATACAGCTTTGCCATTTTCCCTCTTTCTGCGCAAAACACGCTAATTACTTTTTACTATACCATTCTTCTTTCCCAAAAACTAATACATCACTATTCACACCGTTGCAATATCTACCTCCCTTAATCTTTAACTACCTGTCTTTCATATACTTCCATCTCTTTATATACATTTTCACTGAATAGTAAAATATTTTAGTTGTACCTAAATTATAATTCGTATTTTGTTTTTTTCAATAACTTTTCTTTGCATTTATTTTTTTTGTATATGTTATCTAATTCCTCGCAAAATACTTAGTTAATTTGCCATGTCATTAAATAATTCCAAAAAAAACACATTACATGTGGAAACGTTATTCCTACATATAATGTGCTTTTTATTTTTGATCTCTATTCTAGGATATTACTTTAACCAGTTGAAACTGACTATCTAGCAACAAAATGTCTGCCTTCTTTCCAATTGATATGGAACCAACTTCCTGATAAATTCCAATACATTTTGCTGGATTCATTGTTGCTGACGCTATTGCATCCTCTGGCTTAATTCCATAAGCAATTGCCATTTTCATACATTCAAACAAATTAGTAACAGAACCAGCAATAGTTCCATCCTCTAAAGTAGCAAGTCTTCCTGATACCTTTACTTGTTGACCTCCGAGCTCATAAATACCATCTCCCATACCTGTTGCACGAATGGAATCGCTAATTAATATAATTCTATCTGGAAACAATTTAAATGCTACATGGACCATACTTTCATGTACATGGATACCATCACATATTAACTCTGCCATACAGCCTTCCTTTTCTATTGCTGCACCAATTAATCCTGGTTCGCGATGATGCATAGACCGCATCGCATTATATAAATGTGTGATATGACTTGCCCCAACATCTAACGCTCTCTTAGCCTCCTCATATATTGCTGCACTATGCCCCAGTGCAATAGTCGCTTCTCCTTGTATTTCTCGTATAAATTCTATTACTCCTTTTTTATTCGGTGCAAGTGTAATTAATCGAACCAAACCACCACTAAGTTCATTACAACTACGAAAAAAATCAACATCCGGTTCTAAAATATATTCTTCTAAATGAGCCCCTTTTTTCTCTATATCTAAAAATGGCCCTTCCATGTTAATGCCAACTAAAGTTGCCTCTTTGTTTTTATGATAATTTTTATCTTTTACTCTTTTGGCAGTCTTCATTACATTTTCTAATTGTACCCTTGGTAGCGTCATAGTTGTAGGACAATAAGAAGTAATTCCCTGCTCCCTTTGATACTCTAAAATTCTATGTATACCTTCTTCACTCGCATCTGAAAAATCATGACCACACGCTCCGTGACTATGTATATCAATTAATCCCGGTATTACATAACATCCATCCGCATCAATAATAGTTTTATCGATTACTTGCTCAAGATTAGGAACAATAACACCATTTTCTATGTATATATCACGTTTCTGAAAACTCTTATCTTCCCCGAAAACTTTCCCATTTTTAATAATCATACTATTTGTATATACCTTCCTATTTTACTATAAAAATAGTGTGTGCCAGCGCACACACTTAGACAAGAATTTCGTAAGAAATTCTTGTCTAACTACCACTACGTTACAGCAATTTCCTATTACACAAAAAAGAAAAAACCTCAAAAATTGAGGTTTTCTTAGAGGCGACAATCGGATTTGAACCGATGATGAGGGTGTTGCAGACCCGTGCCTTACCACTTGGCTATGTCGCCATATTTGATTTTAAATGACTCCAACGGGAATCGAACCCGTGTTACCGCCGTGAAAGGGCGATGTCTTAACCGCTTGACCATGGAGCCTTAAGCTTGCATCGGACTTTCTCCGCGCCAACTCCCCGAGTAGGGCTCGAACCTACAACAACTCGGTTAACAGCCGAGTGCTCTACCATTGAGCTATCGAGGAATACTTATAAGGAACACTTCGTATTCCTTCAAAACCGAACACACAAATCTTTATCAAACATTTTACTTCCGTTCTTAACAATTCTTCATTTACCTTCCAGGATAAGCCCTCGACCTATTAGTGACATTCAGCTTAATGCATTACTGCACTTACACCCATGC
>JAXJRB010000064.1:0-16276 GCA_036310845.1 Lachnospiraceae bacterium
CTCTTCCTACTACTTTTCCATTACCGACTTCATATATCCTATCACACTTCTTTATTGTACTCAAACGATGTGCAATTACAATTAAAGTTCTAGTTCCATGCAATTCATCAATAGCTGCCATAACTTCTTTCTCTGTCTCATTATCCAACGCAGAGGTTGCCTCATCTAAGATAAGAACCTTTGGATTTCGATAGAGCGCTCTAGCAATACCAATTCTCTGTCTTTGACCACCTGACAACTTAACGCCTCTGTCACCGATAACCGTATCAAGACCTTCTTTTAAAGAATCTACGAATACATCCAACTGTGCTTCTTTCAAAGCCTTGCGAACTCGTTCTTCATCGACTTCCTCTTCCGATACGCCAAATGTAATATTAGCTCGAATCGTATCATCCATAAGATAAATCGTCTGCGGAATATATCCAATACAGCTATGCCATGCATGCATATGTTCTTTGATATCCATACCATCAATGGTAACTTTACCACTTTGTGGTTCCAATAAACCTAAAATAACATCTGCTGCCGTTGTTTTTCCTGCCCCAGATGAACCGATAAATGCAACCGAAGTATTCTTTGGTATCTCTAAGTCAACATTTTCAAGTATCCATTTATCATTTTCAGGATATTTAAACGACAGCTTTTCCATTCTAATCGCATCATTCAGCGTTATCTCTGCTATATCATGCTTGTCCTGCTCCTTGTCCTTCATCAACTGTTCGATTTCCATTAAGTCATCATATACAGCATGTATAGAAGGTAAGTTGAACATAATCGTGCCTAAATAACCGGTAATGCGATTAAATGCCGGTAGCATACGAAACGCAGCCATTACAAATACTGATAATGTCGGAATAAAAGCTGTAATATCTCCATCCCCCATTACCAAACGAATGATCAAAGTAATCAATAATCCTGATATGCACACGGTTTCCATAATCGGACGTGGTATAAAGGTTAAAATCGACTGTTGTCTCTTTATGCTTACTGACTCTTTGTAATGCTTATCATAATTATCAATAAAGAACTGTTCGGCATTAATTACCTTAATCTCTTTTATTCCAGAGAATGACTGTAATATCCACTTATTCACTAATGCATTTAAGTCTCTGCTCTGTTCTCCTTTTTTTCCTAATACTTTCTTAAAGAATCTTGCAAAGAATAAAACAAATATTACCACTAAAATTGCTACCATGGAGGTTGCCATAACATCTTCCATCATAAGCGATACCACTAAAAATGCGCAAACACTTATTTCTGTAAGAAACTGTAGTACATTCAATACTACTGTATAGAAACCATTTACATCATTTGTTATATTTCTCTGTAACTCAGCAACATTTTTAGATACGTGAAACTGGTATTTCTGATGCATATAGCAATCCATCAGCTTAATAGCCAAGACTCTTTGATTATCATAGGTAAAATGATATTGAGCATTATACATATAAGTAATATAAATATTTTTAAATATATAAACACCAATTAATAACGAAGCTAGAAACAGCAACATCTCCTTAACTTCATAAAGACCAAATGTATCACGAATAATAATAAGATACCATGTTTCATCAATTACAGAAGGATCCATTGCGATACTTACAATCGGAAGAATCAGGGTAATTCCCATTAATTCTACAATAGCTCCTATTAATATGGTAAATAACAATAAGACTAATTGAATCTTTTGCCTTCTATCTAATACATAGCTTATCTTCTTTAACATTTCTACACATATCTCCAACTCTTATTTCTTATACTTACTCCATGTATGCCTGCCCACTCTTCCGATTAATACTTTTTTCCCTTCGCAAATATCTGCATCTTTCCAATAAAAGTAAATTCGTAAGTCTGAGTCATCTCGAATTAGCTTCAGATGTGGTGAACATATAATATCTTTCTTTCGAATATCTACTTCACCATTTTCTGCTACTTCATACTGAAATATAAAATGTAAATCTTTCTCATGTTTTGGATCTGGTCCACATGTACAAAGCTTCTTTGTCAGAATATTCATCGCCTGTTGCAAATTATTTTTATATTCTTCATATAATGTAATCGCTTCACTATCTAATACCTGCAAACAATCCGTAATCTCATCCATATGCTGTTTAAAATCTTTAATATGCATGAATTCTTCATCAAATCCTTCGGCAAAAACACTATTACTAAAGCAGCTCTTCATAAACTCCAAATATTCCTCTTGCTCTGTCAAAGTCCTGAGAAGTTTTTGCCGTTCTGCCATATACTCTGTCATATTATGTGCCGCATTGTTTGATTTTCCCAAGGAACATCTGATTATTTCTCCTTGAGATTCTTCCTGTGCTTGCAACTTCCATTTCTTATCTATGAGTTCCATAAGCATTGCCATTGCATCTGCCGAAGTTGCCATTCTCTCACTATATAAAAGATCCATCATTGTTAAATTTGGCTCTACTTGCATTTCATACATAGCAATACTGTATTCTATCTTCTCTCCTTGTTTTTTACAGAAATCAGATACCTCATCCAATGCCTTGATATCGTGTATTCTCTCAGTAAATCGAATACCTGTAATGTCATAACCAAGACTTTCTTCCTTTAGTATATTATTTACCCTCATTTTTCAATCTCATCTTTATTAATTCTCGTAAATCCATTTGCTTTTGATCGAAAAAGTATTCCGGCCAATCACTCAATTCACCATATCTATTTACTGTTAATTGCTCTATTTCTACATGCCCGTTTTCTTGTGACAAAAAGTGAACATATACATCCTCTGTCTTTTCTAACGCTGTCATCTGTACACGTACACCATCGACAACATGCTCGCTGTGTGTTTCCACAATAACCTGTACCCCACTTGCTGCAACCAGTGCAAGAAATTTCCCTATTTTGCTTTGTGCTGCCGGGTGTAAATGAGCTTCCGGATTTTCTATCAGCAATATTTGATTTTGCTGCGTAGAAGCCCACAATGCAGCTGTAACAATCGGAAGAATATAGCTAATACCAAAGCCGGTCTGCGTTGGCATTATAAAATCCTGTACCAAATCATTCTTAATCAATATCTGTGTTTCTGCTTTATTATTATCAACTTTAACAGATAACTTCATATTTCCCAAAACAATACTCATCCACTGTTCTAATTGATAAGAAAACTTTTGAGAAATATGCGAATTAAGTAATAATATTTCTGGTATTTTTAATTCTTTATTGTCTGCCTTTTCAATCAAATATGCCGCATTGCTTCCGTCTGGCAAAATCTTGTCTTCGCCTCCCGCTCGATATGCCATTCTTGGCCCTATACGTTCAGCATTTAAATAAGCCAATTCCATTTCACGCACTTCGTTATCTGCTATAGCACGTAAATCTAACCCATTTTCCTTATCTACATAAAATTCCAGTCCCACATTATCAAATCCAATTTTAAAATCAAAATTATCATTTCCTTCCGGATCCTGGGAAATAAACGCCTTTGGACTTCCTATTTTGACACCTAATGCCTGGTTTATATTAATAATACCTCTATCACAAATCCCTGCCTGATATAACAACATCGCTTGAATAATACTGGATTTTCCAGCAGCATTTGCTCCTGTAAAAAGTGTAATATCATTCAGTGCTATCCTTTCATTCGTAAAACATTTATAATTTTTCAAATATAGCGACTCAATCATCTAACTCCTCCAAAATTCTTTCTACATAATGAAATTGTATCAACATGTTCCTTCTCGAGCTTGTTGAAGAAGTAATTGCATTAAAATAATCTGTATCTGCCTGCAAATACTTTTGCTGTAATATACAAGCTTTTTCGCTCTTTTTTCTACACCACTCTAAAGAATAATCCCGATTGGCAAGAATGACACTCCAACTTATGAATAATGCTCGATTGATAATCTGATTGCTACTTGGTTTTGAAAATGCTTGTTTCCCTAACAAAAAAATACATCTCTTCATACTAGTTGCAAATTGTTCTTCAAATATCTTTAAGTCACTGTCATCCATTCGATTTATTTCAATAACAGCAGTATCCAACAGATGATTCATTTCTCCAAAAGAAATAAAATTTTTATTTTCTCTATCATATAACACAAGATAAGTTACAAATCGCAAGCAAAGTTCTTGTGCTCCCATACGATTATCCTTGATTTTTCCTCGTGTTGCGCTTACAAAGGCTTCTGACTGTGACAATCTTAGCAAAAACTCCTGTGTTCTTCTATTTGCCATTACATTACGTACTTCTTGTGAATTGAGCGGAACACCTCCTGTATTAATCCTTCTGAACACATCAAACTTTACCATTGCAGGACACTTTGCATCCAAAATATTTATCGCAAGCTGCGTATCCTCTATCCGCATCTGATATCTCTTATCTAATTCTTCGAAGCTTTTCCCATTACAATTTATTAGATATTGTAATCCATATAGTCGAAATTTTCCTTCAAGAAAATCACTTATTGTTGACAATCTTTGCAATCCATCGATAACTGTCCTGTTCCCTTCCGCATCCTCGTCAAAATAAAATGCCGGAATCGGAATTTTTAGCATTAAAGACTCTATAAGTAATGACTGTTTCTTCCTACTCCAAATAAAATTTCTCTGAAAATCAGGACGAAGATTCAATTTCCCTTGTTGTATCCAACGAAATACTTGATACAATGAAAACATCTTCTGATCTATACGAATATCATCTGCACAATAGGGAATACCTTCTATCTCATCCATTCCTAAGTCATCTGCTTCATCTTCGTATTCCAGACCACTTATCTCCTCTTTCAATTTTGCTTCTAATTCAAAAATTTGATATTCCTGATTCATTCTTTACTCTCCACTTAATCCGGCTTATAAAACTGTGTAATCTCTGCCTCTGTTCTTGGTCTTTGTTTCTTATAAGCATCGTAATCCTTCAGATAATGCCCTATATCCCATGCTGTGTAACCAGCCTTATATAAGTCATATACCAGTACCTTAGCTGTCGGTCCAAGAATTACAAGAACTAATCTATTTTTATCAATCTTCTTAGCCTGCTCTAATAACTTATCATAATGAGAATATGCATTCATACTTGGTCCATATACGTATTCTACAGAATGGCATACATCCAAAGCCTTATATTCTAACTTATCAAGCACACCTTCTCCACAGATAACGGTAACATCTTTTCCCTCCAGTAATTTCTGCATACGTGTATAATATGCATCAAAATCATACTCGCCATAGGT
This sequence comes from Lachnospiraceae bacterium, assembly GCA_036310845.1. Lineage (GTDB taxonomy): Bacteria > Bacillota > Clostridia > Lachnospirales > Lachnospiraceae > COE1. The sequence goes on from JAXJRB010000064.1 coordinate 5,202, forward strand.
CTGATATACCTGTGTTAAGGCAGTGTCTATATATACATTTTCTTTCTTGCAGTTTGCAAGCAAATATTTTCTCTGTTTTCCTAATGAATATGCAAAGTTCTGTACAAAGGAATTCATATTCTTAATCGGATGCATATAGTAGTATGGGATTCCTACCTTGAGTCCTTCTTCCTGTACAGTAAGTAACTCTTTCAACCTTCCTCCAAGCTTTTCATTTGCTTCTTGAAAAGGGATTCCCTGACCATTTGCAATCGCTATCTCGCCATCTCCAAAGCGTAAAAAGCTAAAATTCATATTCTCTAATGCCGTTAGCGTCTCATCAGTACTCAGAATATGAAGCTTATTCTCATACGCACCACTTAAATACTTTCTCTTTTCACAATAACGATATACACGCTTAGGGAACCTTAAAAGTTTATCTTGTAATGCCTTTGCTTTTTTCTTCCATAAGCGGTTCTGAGAATATCCCTTAGCCTGCTTTTTCAGTATAAAATACTCTGCGCCTACATGAATGATATCGTTACTCATTTGAGATATCTTTTCGATATCAAGATAATTGTCTTCATCATTATAAAGCTTGTCTAAAGAATAGATATCCGTCAGCATACTATCATCGAAACCATTCTGATGTGTCTCCTGTACACGATTTACGGTAATGACAATCGCACAACCTGACTCTTTGTTAGAAGCCATGTGCTTTCTAGCAATTCTCTCACTTCGATTGTCTTCCGTAATCATTGCTTCATAGTAATTCGGATTCTTAATCTGCACTTCCTTCTGATTGGTAAGCTGTAAAACATCTTCCTTACGATATACCGTACAATCTAGCTCCCAAGGATAATTATAATGCGACTCTTTACAGCCTTCCCATTTCCATTCTAGTACTTCATTATCCTTTGACAGATTCTCCGGCATGGGCTTGATATTCTCGCCAAGTCGCATACTAAATCCAAAAACCTGTTCATTTGCCTTTAAATATTCGCATGCCTTTGCCAGACTGAACTTCCTTGTAAACACAACATCATCACAGCCAAACATAATATAATCGTTTGCCTGTGCTACCGCTTGTTTTAAATCTGTTTCAAAACGGCTTTCCGTTACCCAGTTTATCTCTGGAAAGCTCTTTTTTACCTTTTCGTATCGAATTTTTTCCATTTCGCAACATAGTACTGTAATCCATTTTTGCTGTGCATCTGAGTACTTTAATAAGCTCTCCAGATACGCATGTAGCTGCATTGGACGCCCTTTTGAAAATACAATTATTGATATCATCGTTATCCTCTTTTAACTTAATTTCACATTTACTTCTGCTTTATATTCATTCTCATTTATCTTCTTCTCTAAAATAACTTTAAATACAAAGTTTTTGCTCTCCTGCTTATCCTTGTAAACAAATCTTTTCTCTAAAAAATCTGATAAATACTTTACTTCTTGTTTTAATTTAATATTTTCGTTTCTTTTTTTTGCCATAGCAAGCGAAACATTTTCTAACTTCTCTATTTCTTGTATTGTCTTTTCTCTATGCTCTATCGCAAGTTTAATTCTTGTACTATCATAATTTCTTGTTACCACACCTATATTTTCTTGAAAAAACGTTTCGGGTAAATAATTCAACACACTATTTTTTAAATATTGATAAGCATCTCTCCATTGTTCCTGCAAATGAAAAATCACATCTTCTCCACCAACATCTGCTTTTACGTCTAATAAATACCATATACCTTTACACGCTTCTTCATCAATCAATAATGCAGTAATATCAATGACTTTATGACCATCCTTTGATACTGTACTTGGTAAATATTCTTCTGCATATTCTCCATATTGCTTTTTTTCAACCTGATAACGCAGTACCACTACATCCTCTATTCCATTTTTATGTTTTTCGCAAAACTGTACATCTTTATTTTCTAAAATCTCATTAAGACATCCCTTTTGGGGACTTGTTCTCTTCCATGATATTCCTTTTATCGTTTTCGTAATTGCCATTATCTTACTCCATGACAGTGCTCGACTCGTGATAAAGCTCATTCACACTATCCATAAACAAACTAAAATCATACCCCGTCGGCGGTACCTGACGAAATTCCAATTCGCTTACTTCACTTGTTCCATCTTTCTTATTTATAAATTGATATACATGAAATTCTTTCGCCTTTAACAAATCTTCAGCTGTTAGGTTCATTTTTTCTAATTTTTCAGCTTTCTCTTGTTCAGATTCTACTATGTTAGAAAGAAGCAATAAATTATTTATTTTAGCGGCCATGGTATCACTATGTGTACTAACAATTAACCGATATCCATTATTATTCATTCTTACCAAAGTTCTAGCCATTTCTCCTTGTTTTAATGGATGTAAACAAGTTTCTATCTCATCATACAGAATTCTTCTATAACGACTTGTACTTGATAATAATTTAATCAACGGTGTAATCTCATTAATCATAGAAGATGATAGATATAGAGGGATTTGCAAGTCTGAATTTTGTGGAATATAAACTGTTTCTTCTCCAATTTGTCTTATTTCTCCATCCAAAAGCTTCTCCTGAATAAATTCTATAATTTTCTTGTTATGTTCCATATTTCCTTGTCCCGGAGTATATCTTAATAAAAATAATAAAAACTCATATACTGGCATCGACAAACCTAACTCATTTTCGTTCTCTTCATCTTCAAAAAAATACTCTACCATATTACCAATATCATTTTTTGATTTTTCAGCAAAAAAATTCTTGTACAGTAACAACATACCTGTTCTTGATGCTGGTATAAAAATAACATCACTTCTCATGTTGTTTCCTCTATTAAAAATCATATCGGTAGCTTTATTGTAGATAAATTCCCATGCTTTTCTTGCACTTGGCATAAACAAAAACCTTATTTTTTGTTGTGATATAACCACATCTGTTTCTATATTTTTTATCGCAACAGTTGTTACCAACCTTTGCTTATTTTCTAACGTGGCATTTTCCTTCCGTATATTTTCTGCCACTCTTTCTTCTAATGAAAACTTAACCTCTAAACATTCTTCATTGGCTTGTAATCTAACATATAGTTTATCTATAGGGATTGGTTTATGAAATGTTTTCATTACAATTTTTTCTTTATTATTCTTCAAATAATTATTAATAAATTTTTCTATATATTGTATTTTTGCTGTTATATCATATTTCTTCTCATAATTAATTTCCGATATATCTGGTTTGATTTTTAAATAACCTAATTCTGTTAATACTCCATATATCAATTGCATCATATATGTTTTTCCACTATTATTATTCCCTACGAAAACTGTAAAATTACTAATATCAATTTCTGCTTTTCTTATCTTTCCAAAATTCGAAACACCTACAATTATTTTCATTTTTCACCGTTTCCTCTTCATAGAACTATACTAAAAATCTACTTTTCAACCTTACTTATAGCTTAGCTTTTATGTTATTCAAAACTTCTCATTTCTGCCTTAAATGATGAATGTCTGGGATAATAGCCTAAATACTTTTCCTTAAGCTTACATTTCGCACATGTATCGCCAAGGGAAGCCTTAATATCTCCCAAAGCCGAAATGAATCTTGCAGTTTCTCTATACTGTCTACGATGTTGACCACCTACAATAGCATGTGTTCTCTTATCTATTACGTCCTCTAGCCATCTCACATACTGTCTCATATCATTTTCATCCATCGGATAACAAGCTTTCCAAGCCATCCATTCTTCCCAGAACTGCTCCATTTTATCATATCCAAAGGAATGTGACAAATCACAAGCAAGTTCCTTAATCGCTTTGGACATCTTCACGCCTTGATGTAAATATACCAAAAACAATGTAATCCCTAATCTTATAAATTCACCACTCCACCCAAGTGAACCTTCCGGATTAATACACCTATTCTTCGTTTTTTCAAATTTCCCTTGTAGAAACATAAGGGTATTCCATGTAAAGTCATCTAAATAGTATGACTCAGCTTCGCTATTATTTGCATATATATATCTATTCGGTCTACGACATAACCCCTTGTCGGGTTCTGCTTTTAATCCATAATTCTGTACACACTCTGCATCCGAATATAATCGTAGATAGTTTCTCTCAGTTGGTTTTGAACAAAATGCCTCATACCAGCAAAAATGTTTTATCTCTTTGGCATTATTATATTCTGCTACCTCTGCTGTTTGCAAAGCAATATCACACCGAATCATCAAGTTTTTCGGAAGCTTACTTAGCGCTTCCAAACCTAACTTTTGTACCGTTTCATACTGATGAAGCTTCTTATACTCTCTTATTGCCTCTATATACAGCAAAGGATGTACTTCTCCATAACTTCTTGCTGCCGCTATAAGCCCTTCTGCTCCCCTTTTGTATAAAATTGCCTCTACAAGCAATTGTGCTGTCTTATCCCCACTTTTATCAGACAGCAGAGTAATCCACGCTTCCCAAAACTCATCCTTGTCAGAAAGCTCCTCTCTGCCCACCATAAACATATCTTTGATAGATATATCCTTAAAAAAATTATATCCAAAGTAACTATATATATCTTCAGCCCTTTTATCCGGCTCTCGAACCTGGTAATCAGCATACAAAGTCATCAACGCTATCTGCTCTATATCAACATCTATTATCTTCTCTTCTATCAGCTCCTCTAATCCCAGCATAAACTCATCCCATTCACTATCTACGCTTATCTCTATAGCAAGTATACGATCAAGAATTTGTAATGCATGTTCATACCACCTATCATTAATACAATCGCTCGCGAAGGAAACGGCATCTTCAACCTTTTTCCCTAATTTATGGCTATCAATATATTCCCATACAAAATCATCATTCCAATAATCATAATCTCCATACTGTTCTGCTTCCTGTGCTTCTAATTTCAGTTCTCCATTTTCTATCAGTCCCAGCCACTTCTCAATATCGACACACTTCTTCTCGACAAAAGGCTCCAACATTTGATGCACCTTTTTTTCTTTTATGTTAGAATTCTTTTCCTTCACTGCTTTATTATATTCAAGTGTCTTTTTATCATTCTTTATTCCATACCAAATATGATTATGATATCTGCCCTTTATCTTCACCGCATCGGTTTCTAATCCTTCTTTGACAAAGCCACATTTCTCATAAAACTTCTGCGCTCTTATATTCTCTTCTAATACACTTAGGTATATTTTATGTAAACCAAGTTCTTCGAAGGCATATCTTAATAATTCCTCCGTTGCCGTCTTAGTTACTCCAGTCCCTTGTGCACACTTTCTTGCAACAACTGCATATTCTGCCTTATCATTCACATGACAAATATGCTTCAAACTGATGGTTCCCATATATTCATCCTGCTCATTCACAAACGCAAAATTTTGATTTTCCTCATCAAAGCTGTTCTCAATAAAAGCCAACACTTCTTCTAATGTTGTCTGCATGAATGGTCGTTGAAAGCCTGCTGTAATATCCTCATCATGCATCCATTCCAACATGAATGGTGCATCCTTTTTTTCTAATCTGCGTAACATGTCTAACCCTTTTTCTGTGCTTCCATAACTTTAAGATACTCATCATAATCTCTGATATATTCATTATTATCATAATGTTCACTTGCAAGCACTAACAATACGGAATCCTCTGAAAAGTCATACATATCCTTCCATACAAGCTTTGGAAGATAGATTCCGATGTGTGGTCTGTCTAAATCAAATACTTTTTGATTCGTACCATCATCTACCTTCACCTTAGATGTTCCTGCCACATTAATCAGAACAAACTCAGAATTATAATTGGCATGTCTGCCACGGATAACATCTGCATCCGATCCATAAATATAAAACACTCTTTTTATATCAAATGGGATATCCTGATTCCCTTCTACGATAACAAGATGTCCTCTCTCATCACCACGTTGTGGAAATTCTATTAATTTGCATTCTTCTATCATAATCTATACCCTCTCATGTTGTGTCTACCTAGAACCCATTCAACTTCTCAATCACATAATCCTGCTCTTCCAAAGTCATTCCTGTATAAAGCGGCAAACTCAATACTTCATTTGCATACTGTTCCGTAATTGGATAATCTCCCACTTTATACCCCATCTGCTGATAGCACTCTGCTAGATGCGGTGGTATTGGATAATGAATCTGTGTCTGGATTCCTTGTTCTTCTAAATATTTTTGAAGCTTCTCTCTTTCTGAGCAACGGATAACGTATTGATGAAATACACTATCTGCTTGTTCTCTAATTTCCGGTTTAATAAGCTTATCATTGTGTATTCCCTTGGTGTAGCGTTCTCCTAATACCTTTCTCTCATCGTTCAATTCCTGCATATGAGTTAACTTCACTCGCAACAATGCTGCCTGCATCTCATCTAGTCTGGAATTGATTCCTTCTATCTCATTTACATACTTAATCCTGCTGCCATAATTACGCATCATACGAATCTTGTCTGCAAATTCTTTATCATCTGTTACAATAGCACCTGCATCTCCAAAAGCACCTAAATTCTTAGTCGGATAGAAGCTAAAACAGCCTGATATACCAAAGGTACCTGTCATTTTTCCATCAAAGCATGCACCATGAGACTGTGCGCAGTCCTCAATAATGGGAAGATGGTATTTGTTTGAAATCTCTACAATACGATTCATGTTGCTAGCTTGTCCATATAAATGAACTACCATAATCGCTTTTGTCTTATCTGTAATCGCTGCTTCTATTCTTTCTGCATCAAGGTTAAAATACTCATCTGGTTCTACAAACACTGGTGTAGCTCCATTTTCTGTAATGCCTAGTACGGTTGCAATATAAGTATTGGCCTGAACAATGACTTCATCGCCCTCTCCAATTCCAAGTGCACGCACTGACATAATGAGTGCATCCAAACCAGAATTGAGTCCTACACAGTATTTTCTTCCTGTGTATGCTGCAAATTCTTCTTCAAACTGCTTTACTTCATTTCCAAGAATATACCACCCTGAACGAAGTACACGCAGAGCTGCTTCTTCATATTCCTGTTGGTACATCTGAAATTGTCTGTCTAGTACATTACATTTTATCTGCATTTTCCTTTTACCTTTCTGCGTTTATCTATATTTCTGTATAATCTCATGTATCTTCTCTGCTGACTTTTTCCACAAAAAGCATTCTTCAATGCTTTTATGAGCATACTTTCCTAAGACATTCTTGTCAGCTGTCAACACTCGCTGAATAAGACTTTCTTCATCCTGACAAAGATATCCGGTTCTTTCATTTTCAATAATCAACTCCGGTCCTGGTGCTCTTAATGCAACTACCACATTTTCATAATACATCGCTTCCAAAATAGCCATTCCAAATATCTCATGCGTATTCAGGTTCACATAACACTCTGCTAAGCGATACAGTTCCCACATTCTATCATTAGGAACCTTCTTATGAATTTTCACAACACTGTTAAGCTCTTTTTTATTAATCTCCTGCTCTACTTCCTCAAGTAATTCTCCCTGTCCTACCATCAGCAATCGATAATTGGCATTCTTCTCGTAGAGCTTCTGAAAAATCTCTATCATTTTAACAGGCTGTTTCTCTGCTGTCATACGTCCGACGAATAAAATCACTTTATCATCCTTGGTATATCCCCAGCTCTTTTTTAACTCTTCTACTGGATAATCCGCATAATCCTGTTTTAATAACTCTGTGTCCAGTCCTACGGGAACAACGTGTACATTATCTCCTGCACCGTAGCTCTTCAAATATTCTGCCAAAGCGGGTGTCTTTACTATGGTAGGATTCTTCTTATAATATGGTACGTTATTACACAACATGTCAACTAGTTTTTTCTTCCAAGGCGAAGCATTATTGCTTCGTACCACGCCAATATACGGAAGACATAATATCTGATTCTTCTTACACCACTTAGCAAAGCTTCTTAATGCAATATAATTATCCGATGCTGTAATATAACAATCTCTTTCCTTATCTAACCTATTATAGTCAGGAAAGGCATGTTTTCCAATGTGCTTACATTTATGATATTCTGCGGTAATCCCACTTTTCTGTACAATCTCGACTTCCTGCTCTAAATCAGGAATCAAATGATATACTATCGCATCATGACCAGCTCTTGCAAATGCCTTCGCTAACCCTTCCGCCTGTGAATTATAATATTGACTGAGATTCTTTTCTTCTGTATTCAATGAAATTACTGCTATTCTTAGTTTCTTATCCATAATATCCCTTATACCACTAAACAACTATCAATTTCTTATTAACCATGAAGCCACTCATAAATTCTACTCTTTATCATGACAAAACGATACTTTTTCTTCGACATGAACCCTCTTTCATATCGTATCGTGGCGTTCTCACGAACTCCCACCTGACTGCTCGACATACCGCCAAGCTGAAAATTAGACAATACTCGGTAAACAGGTGTAAAGGTTACCTTTTTCGATTCATAAAAGCGTAACATGAGGTCATAATCAGCCGCAGACCGATATTTCAAGTCAAACACACCAAGCTCCTGATATGCTTCCTTTGTCACAAAACAGGTCGGATGCGTAATCATCTGTTCGGGTAAAAAATCATGATGATAGATAAAGGTTGCTTTCTCCTTACCATTTAGAAAAGTTCGCTGCATACCATAGACAACTTCCTTTGCGTTTCCTTGATAATGCTTTACAATCTGTTCTATCGTATCCGTCTCATACCAATCATCACTATTTACAATGCCAATCAGTTCACCACTCGCAAGTCCGATTCCCTTATTCATCGCATCATAGATTCCATTATCCTTCTCTGAAATGAGAGTAAATCGCTTTGGCAATCTGCTTCGATGCTGCTCAATAATTTTCAGTGTATCATCGGTAGAACCACCATCTACAATAATATACTCAATATTCTGATAGGTCTGCTTTTCGATACACTCTAATGTCTTTTCTATTGTTTTTGCACTATTATAGCACGGTGTTAACACGGATACTAAGATTTCCTGCATGTTCGTTCTTCCTTATATTATATTTTGATATACTTTTTCCAGCTGTTCTGCTATCGCTCTATAGGAAAACTTCTCTTCCACATAAGCCGCGATTCTCTCTGGTTGATAGGTAGCGTCCTTCTTTTTAATAGCTGTTATCATTTTGTCTAACGCCTGCACCAGCTCTTCTTCCTGCTCCGGCTGAATCAGTATGCCGTTGAATTCATGGACAAAATCATCCGGGCCACCATTGGCAACCGCGATTACAGGCTTTCCACAAGCCATTGCTTCAATATATACCACTCCAAACGTTTCATATCGGCTTGGCAACACGAAGCAGTCACACATCTGCATTTGTTCCACTACCTGTTGTCTGGTTAATGCCCCTAGAAACTCTACATTTTCTGTAACCTGATATTCCCTCGTCCATTCTACTACTTTTTCTAATGATTTTCCACCACCACCGATGATTAGTTTTGCCTGTGGATACTTTGCAGACACTTTCGCCCATGCTTTAATCAGAATATCCATTCCTTTTTTGTACAATTGAGCTTCTTCTTCCATATAACAGACGGTTAAAAGCCGAACCGCTTCTTTGTTCGTCTCCTTTACGTGAAACTGCTCACAATCCACAACATTTCCAATCACTTCGATATTTGATGTATAATCATCCAACAGCTTTGCAAAGGCTCTACTAACACAGATAACCTTTGCTGCCTTTTGAAACACCTCTGCAATAACAGCATTATTCGTCACGCTGATTTCATTCTTATGTAGCTGAAAAAGCGTTGCATGCTCGGTAACTACATAAGGAATCTTTGTTTTCTCTGAAAGCTTCCTTGCTGCATAGCCAGCCCAGACACAACAATGAGCGTGGATAATATCCACGCTTTCATTCTTCATATATTTACTCCAAAGCTTTTCGATACCTTTCGCAAACGCTTCTTTATGTCCTTCTATACCATGTTTTAACGGACAAAAACACTTGCTACGATATATTTGTATGCCCTCTATCTGAGATACACTATCTTCTTCATAGCGCATCCATTCTTGTATGCATTTCACCGAGTAGGTATCGCAATATAAGATACTCACCTGATGTCCTGCTCTTTTTAATGCTTTTGCCTGGTCTAGAAAAAAGCTTCCAAGAGTAGGTCTGTTCTTTGTTTGAAAAAACGCTGGAATAATTACAATATTCATAGATTATGCTTCCTTCATCCTCGCTATTTTAATCCAATACTTCATCTGCTTCACTGCTTCCCAGCCCATACCTGCTTCCCACATATACCAGAACTTCTGTCGGAAGAACAGCTTCATCTCTGTTTTCTTCAATCGTAGCTGCTGAGATGCTGTAATCGACTTTGCAGACATTCTATAATATACTAGCTCTTTATCAATCAATCCGCAACGATACCCTTTATGCATAACCTTTAGGTTCATTGGATAATCCTCGAACCAGCGATAATGTTCATCATATCCACCACATTCCCTGATAAGCTGCATCGGATAAAACGAACCAGATGGTGCTACAATGCGATTCTTCATTAATAACATTTCATACTGTTCTTTATAATCCTTTTTGGCAAATGCATAGCATCGGTCACAATATCCCTGCACATCACTGAAATCTGCTTCCTCATCCGCAAAAAGATGCACTTTTGCAATCGGAATCGCTTTAGGATTCTGCTCACAAAAAGAAACATATTCCTGAATAGCCTCTTCTGTCATATAGTCATCTGCTGCTATCAGTTTTAGGTAGTCTCCTGTTGCCTGCTCTAAGGCTCTATTAATATTCCCCGGAATACCAGTATTCTGTTCTGCTGTAACTAGCTTTATTGCCGTCAGACATCCTTGATTTGCATCGATCCAACGTTTTGCTACCTCCACCGATTCATCCGGTGAACAATCGTCCGTAATAATGAGTTCAATATTCGGATATGTTTGTTGCTTAATACTATCCAAGGTTACTACCATCGTTTCTGCCGAACGATAGGATAAAACTACAACGCTTACTAACTTCATACTCTATGCCTTTCCTAAGAGTTTCTTTATCTGCCAAAAGTACCCTGCTGATTCCTGATATTCCATAAATGGCTGATACCAATAATATCCCATGCATACCAGTAAATAATTTCTAAGTAA
>JAXJRB010000065.1:0-24180 GCA_036310845.1 Lachnospiraceae bacterium
ACTCCTGATGTATGATCTTTATCTAAATGTGTCAGAAATACAGCATCTATCTCCGCTGTCCCTGTCTGCTTTAAAAATGGAATAAGGGTATATTCACCTAACTTCTTCTCAGATGTACTACCTCCATCAATTAAATAGTGATGTCCTGTATCTGTTTCTATCCAAATGCAGTCACCTTGTCCAACATCTAACATCGTAATCGTTAATCCATCATAAGTCTTCTGCGTAAGCAACGCCACTGCCACTAAAATCCACATCATCTTAACAGGAAAAGGCAGACATATCTTATTCTTCCAAGTATATTTACAATTTTTGTGTATTATAAATAGCGATAATACAACTACATAAAAAATAACGATTCTCCAAGTCTCCGGTTCTCCTACTATCCAACTTGCACACGGAAGTTCCATGGACCATTTACACAATATCTCAAATATTCGTAAGCATACTTGACACCCATATGCCAAAAGTTGTGCAACACCTTCACAAATCGTCCCTAGTACACCCTTTTCCGATAATGCACTGCCTATCTCAACTACTGTACTTTCTAACAGTATATTGCCAGACTCAGCCCCTATGCTTCCATTCAACACACTTCCTATCTCAACTACTCCACCTCTAGCAAGTGCACTACTCATCTCAGCACCTGCATTTTCTACCAATACGCTCCCTCTTCCTACTTTTCCAATCAGCATACGAGCAAGCACTTCTCCTATACCGCCCGTAAACATACACCCAAGCCCCATAACCATTACCAAACTCATGGCTGGAATAATGACCATATTTAATATAAAGGAATAGATTGGAAACTCATAATATACTGAAAGCATAATCGGAAAATGTATTAAAAATATACTTCCGCTTCCCAAAAGTGATTCTCTTACTTTGCTCCAACATAAATTTTTTCTATATTCTCTTTTTTTTTGAATTCTCTTATTTAGTACTATTTGTTTGGTATCTGTTTTTAATACATCAAGCATACAACCAATTCCAACAATTGCCCCAAAAGACAACAAGAAGCCTGCATGATAAATATACAATGGTTGTTCTAATAGGATCCCTACTGCTGCCAAGGCAAGTGCTGTCAACATATCATAGGTTCTATGTAATACCTCTGCCCCCATTTTCAATGCAAACATAAAAATTGCGCGAAACGCAGAAGCACTAGAACCAACCATATCTCCATACATAATCATGACCGCAACAGCAAGCAATGTGGACAAAACAACTGGTACTCGCATCTTTTTTAACAGCTTATAAAGTCCTATCCCGATTAGTGAGATATGTAAGCCTGATATTGCCAGAATATGTGAAATACCACTTCTTTGATAAAGCTGCTTACTCTCCTTATCCAGCTCTGTCTTATTTCCTAGAATCATAGCTTTCATAATAGAAGCATCCTTCTCCGACATCGTTTTCTCAAACACACTTTCCATACATCTTCGCAAGCGGTATAATCCTTCATAATATTTTGAATATGTACTACTCTCTGCCAGAATCTCTACCTTCTTCAGAGATAAGCCAATATTTTGAATACGATAATACATCTCCTGATCAAAACCACCCGGATTTCGTACAGAACGAAAGCAAGCAACCGTACCACTTACTAACACATTACTTCCAAGTCGAGGCTCTTTTCCTTTTTCTATGTAACAAAGTATCCCCGTATCCTCTTTTAAATTCAAATCATTGATTGGAATATTCGTCGAACTGACCTGATTGACATTTCTTAGATAGAGTATGAGACCATAATTTCCATACTCCTTATGATATACCTCGCCGGTATAGATAACCTCACTGCCGTCCTCTATCTTCATAGAGTTCAGCAGTGATACCATTTGTAAACTTATAAAAACAGATACCACAAATGCAACACATACTAAGCACAGTGGTCTTCTCATAATTTTTTAGCAACAGACTGTATTATCTAGCAAAAATATCATTCTTTGCCCCAAATACTGTCTACCCTATTCTCCTTTCCTATCTTATTGAACTTTCCATATCCTTTAAACAGACATGAAAGCATCAACTAATTACTCTTATTGAACCAAATCCAAATTGCGCTCATACAATGTGGTAAGTTCATATTTATCTCTGAATTTTAATTCTTTATTTCCTTCTATGGAGATTTCTACTTTATTTACATTATTCAATTCCACCAAAGAATTTACAATAGAATAAATCGCCACATCACTTGTCTCATTATTAACAGGGGTCAATATATCTTTACTAAAGTTTAAATAGCAGACTCCATCCTTTACCGTAATACTCAATAACTTTGTAGATGGATTAACTGTTGGATATGATTCATCGCTTGCAGGCCCTGCTAATATTTGTTCTACGACTAAACGCTCCATAGAGATATTCGATATATCCATATTAAACGCAAGGCTTCGATTTATTGCAATCAGCCTATCACCTGTTTCATTTGCAAAGTACAGTCTAATTTTCGCCTGTCCATAAGAATCCGTAATTTTCTGTCCCGCATAATCAATAAACATATCCGCTGTCATTATGCCTACCGGATTCCCCATAGTATCCAAAAGTGGTTCTCCATTTATCGTTAACATTACATAATTCACTTCCGGAATCGAGGTCAGGCTACGAACAATAGCAGCCCTCGTAAGCACCTCTGATGTTTTAGCCAGTTCCTTATATTTCTCACCTAATGCAACCGTAACCTGTGTTTTTTCGTATGCATAATTAACAATACTTATCCCACCTGGAAGTGTCGCCTCTAATTCTTTGTTATCGGGTACTGCACTTAGAAGAGTCAGCACCTCTACGATCATTTCCTTGGTTGATGTTCCTTGCAGATAATGTACTTCTGGAACAATCTTTGTTTCACTCTTATTTAAGTAAGATATTTCTACTGGTGTTCCCTGCTGCTTCGTTTCTCCACAAGCTGTCACGCATAAAACAAGCAAAACAACAAATACTAGCAAGCCATATCTTCTTTTCCCTATTTTTAACATAACTTCACACTTTCCATATTAAAATGCACCGTAATCATTCAGTTCCTTCCTAATTACGTTGCGATGTAAGACAGCGGAATCTTTACCGTAAAAATTGTTCCATTCCCTTCCTCACTCTTAACATTAATAGATCCCCTATGCATCAAAATAGCATTCCTTGTAATAGCAAGACCCAACCCAGTTCCTCCTATTTCTCTGGAATGAGACTTATCTACACGATAGAATCTCTCATAAATATGCTCTATGGCTTCCTGTGGAATACCGATTCCTGAATCCGATATTTCCACTGTAAAATACTTATGATCCGCATCCAGTATTACCTTTACCCAGCCATTATCTACATTATACTTGATACCATTTTCTACAAGATTAGACAGCGCAAGTGTCAGTTTTACTTCGTCTACCTCTGCGCTTACCTTTCTACGACTCTCAAAGATAAGCTGCACATTCGCTCTTGCTGCAATCGGTCCAAGACGCTTTAGCATGAGCTCTAATATTGCATTGATATCCATCGGTTCAACATTCATATCTGCCGAGGTTCTTGTCATTTTAACCAAAGAAAGTAAATCTGTTATAATCTTATTTTCTCGGTCAATCTCATCTGCTATATCTGTCATAAATTCACGATAAAGCTCATTGGGAACTTCCTCTTGTGCCAGAAGCGAATCTGCCAGCACCTTCATTGATGCCAATGGCGTTTTTAATTCATGCGACACATTGGATACAAATTCCTGTCTAGAATCATCCAAAACCTTCATACGACCCATCATTTGATTAAATGCATCTCCAATATGCTCTGTTTCAATGTATTCTGTCACATGAATCTCTTCATCTGTAAATCCATTCTTTACTTCATTAATTGCTTCTGTAATCTTCTCAAAAGGTCTTAATAGTCTTTGGCTTAAAAAGTAAGCAATTCCAAATAAAATAACAGCAGATAAAATCTCTATAATGTACGCTCTGCTTTCCAAATATTCATAGCTTGTAATAATACTGTCCATGGAAACACTTGTGAGCATGACACCTACGATACGAGGCGATTGATTCTGTACATTTGCCGTACTTTTTACCAATTCTGTAACAAGCTTTTCTTCAATAGGAACCACAATCTCAATAAAATTATTCTGTGTTACATTGCTAGATACACCATTCCCTTTAAAGCAACGTATGATTGGCTCTGAAATAATCGTCTTCCCTTCGCTAATTCCGTAGGTATCCTTAATAATCTTCAAATTACTGTCAATAATCAACACACGACCATCATACAGATTTGATAATTGTGCTAACTCTGCATTCACTACATCGTTGCTATTGTCATGCAAATAATTATAAGTCAGAAGATGATCCGCAATAATTCTAACCTGGGTCTGAACCTCACTTGTTCTTACAGATATTGCATTATTCATGTATTGCTCCATAATCCCAAAATGAATCAATATCCCTGGAATCATTCCTACTATCATAATAAGCAGAAATAATCGTAAACGAAGACTTCTAAAAATTTTAATCTTCTCTTTCCGCTTTGACACACTCTCAGCCCCTAATCCTTATAATAATATCCTACGCCCCATTTTGTATGTACATACCTTGGTTCGCTTGGATTAACTTCTATCTTTTCACGAAGTCTTCTAATATGCACATCTACCGTTCTAACATCACCCGGATAATCCATTCCCCATACGATATCCAACAGACTATCTCTGCTATACACTTTATTGGGATTCGTGACCAAAAGCTCTAATACATCAAATTCTTTTGCCGTCAGATTTACTTCTTTTTCGTTGATATACAAACGTTTTCCTCCACAATCAAGCAACAGCTCCCCTGCTTCAACAAAACGCTCTTTCTTCGTACGATTACTCTTTCCTGCTGTTCTTCGCATGATTGCCTTGATTCTTGCCTTCACCTCTAATATATTGAACGGCTTTGTTATATAATCATCCGCACCATATTCAAGTCCCATAATCTTATCCATATCATCGCCTTTTGCAGTCAGCATAACGATGGGTACATCTGAAAATTCTCTAATTTGCTGACAAACCTCAAGTCCTGTCAGCTTTGGAAGCATAATATCCAAAAGAATTAAATCATACTGGTAATCCTTTACCTTTTCCAATGCTTCTTCGCCATCATATGCACATTCTACTTCCATATCATCCTGCTCTAAGCTAAAACGTATGCCCTTAACAATCAGCTTCTCATCATCTACAATTAATACTTTTTTTCTCATAATATTAGTACTCCCTCTTCTTGCTACTGTTCTTTCCATACTAGTAAGTTCTTTCACTTATACCGTGATTTTATTTTTGATTTTTTCAAAAAGTCCTTCTTTGATACCTGCAACTTTTTTTATTCCATCTATGCTCTTAAACAATCCTTTTTCTTCTCGATATGCAATAATTGCCAATGCTCTGCTTTCTCCAATTCCTGTCAAGCTTGTAAGCTCTTGCACCGTTGCTGTATTAATATTTACCAAACCGTGCTGTTGCCCTATATCTCCTGTTGATATCGTTGCACCTCTTTTACTTTGCTCGTTGACCTCTTCCTCTGTCAGAATCTGAATCTTTTCTCCATCCTGCAGCACTCTAGCCAGATTCTGACTCGTTGTATCTGCACTTTCCAGCATACCTCCTGAGAGATCAATCAGTTCAAAAAGTCTGCTACCTTCTTCAATCTGATACACGCCTGGTTCTGCTACTGCACCACAAATATATACATATATCATGCATTTCTGTGAATCTGTTATTTCTTCTAATGTTTCCGTTACTTCCTCAAAGGTTTGCTCTGTTTCAACAGCCTCTCCTGCTAAATCCCATGAAATCTGATCCTGCCGAGCACTATTGCAACCGCCTAGAAACATACAACAAGAAAGCACTCCTGCAAGCACTTTCCCTAACTTTTTGTTTACTAATATTTTGTTATTCTTACATAGTTCCTTTATCATGATTCCTCCACCTTTATCGCGTATTTATCATCATAAAAGCCCCTCTATGCATATCCTATTCTATGACAAATTGTTTACAAGTACAATACCACATTTTATTTTTTTCATATTTACAGTTACTGTTCTCTCTGCACTTAGCATTTACTGCTAAGTGGGTAAGAAAATGTAGTTTCGTTAAGCAAATTCAGGATGGATTTTTGTACCTCATTCCAGCAACAATTTATACCCATAAATTAATTTCTTTATTTTTCCCACTTAAAGATTACAAAGCCTCCTATCGCTATCAATCCGCCGATAGCTTTTCTCCAACTAAATGGCTGTTTGTCTACACCAAACATTCCAAAAATCTCTATCAGATATGCTACAATCAGCTGCGCAATTACAATCAGCATAACGGCCTTCGCGGGCCCTAGAGCCTCCATACTCTTAATAACCGTTAGTGTAATAAACGCTCCCATCACACCTCCGAGCAGACAGTATTTGGGCTCCACTGTTAATAACGTCTTAAAAGATGTTCTGTCCGTTATAATCCATGCGCTAATACATACCAAAAATGCTGTAAACTGGACAAAAGCATTAGCAACCCACATACTCGAATTATCTGTAACTCTTGTATTAAATACTCCTTGCACACTCATTAAAGTTCCCGATAATAAGGCAATCAAAAAACCAATCATACTAGTAAACCTCTTTCATTTCTATTTACCTATATGATTGGTTTTTTTATTTGTTTTTATTCATCAGAGCATTGTCTCGTGACAATCTCATTCTATTATCTAACTATTCTTCGTTTTCAGCCTCACCCTCGGGTAATAGCTGAACAACTGGTGTTGTTAATGCCTGCTCCGTTATAGGTTCTCCTACAAGCTGTGTCTTAATCTGCTCCGACAGTGCTTTCAATTCTTCATTGGCATCTTCTCCACTCCATACTTTCGCAAAACAAATTTCCAATTCTACCCAAAAATTACTTGTTTCTACCATTTTAGGAATTGGCACAGATTTCGCATAATTTTGCACATATGCCATTATATTTCTATTTGCATATTCTTTCTGTATTCTTGCCGGAAGCTTTCCTGCTTTTTCATACAACTCATTGCCATCTTCTTTCACAAGATACTCTATGAAACGATTCGCAACATCTTTATGCTTGGAATATCCATTCACAACCAGAGCATTTGTCACAGACATTCCTTTTGCCATAAGCTCCGCATTAATATCCGGTATATTTGCAATCCCATACTCATATACAAATTCGCCATTTTTCTTTGCTTCTTCTAGCTTCTGCATACAATCACTCGTTGCAATCGTATATATTGTTTTTCCCTCAAGAAACTCCTGCATAATCGTATCATAGTTCGTCTCCTTGGTATCAATAGAGAAAAACTGATTCAAATCCTGATATACAGAAAGACTTGCAATCGCATCTTCGTTATAAATATCAATCTCTTGACTATTATCTCCAGCTATCCCGCCAACAGAAATATAATTTCCAATAAAGAAATAGTTATAGAAAATATCCGACACATCCCAGCGGAAAAAATATTCTACATTTTCCGGTGTTGAATACTGATCCGCAAAATTCAAAATGTCTGCTATAGATTTCGGAACTAACTCATCTGCATTGTTCAATGTTTCTTCCGCTTCCACAATCTGTTCCAAATATGTCTTGTTATATAGCAAAGCACTCGTTTCAAAATACAATGGATAACCTAGATATTTCCCATGATAAGAAACTGCATTTTGTGCAGCCTGACTATAATATGTACTATCAGTCAAATCAGAAATATTATCCAATTCTGTAGCCAAACCTGCTAAATACGCCTTTTCCAAAGAATCATTTGTAAGGATAAATACATCCGGTGCATCCTCTTGTGCTTGTACACTTGCACGATTAATTGTTTCTAGATACTCCAAACCTGATACCAGCTTTGTTTCAATTCGGATATCTGTTTCTTCATAAAAACTTACCGCCTTACTATTCAAATAATCTGTTAAGCTTGCATCCGTATACCACAAATGTATGGTTTCCTTCTGAACTACGCCAAAAGAAAGCTCTTTTCCTTTTTTCCCTGAAAAAGCAATGCCATACACTCCCAAAGCTACTAACACTAACACAATTCCCAATACGGATACCAGTTTTTTTCTCGTATTCATTCTAATACCTATATCTTTCTTTCCAATAAGCATACATCCCCATCTTATCTTCTTTTTCTTACAATAATCCATTAAAAAGGTGTTTGCTCAGCAGTAAATACTTTGACCTACCTGAACAGTTACGTTTTCTATATACACTCTTTTAAAATCTCAAGCATCTCATCCACATTCTCTTTCGTGATTGTGAGTGGTGGAATGAAACGAATCACATTGGTTCCGGCATTAATTAAAAGCAATCCCTTCTCCAATGCCTTATTAATCACTTCACCTACAGGTCCGTTACATTCTAAGCCATGTAACAATCCAACTCCTCTGTGTGCCTTCACAAAGTCATAGTTTTCCACTATCTCATCAAGTTTGTCAGAGAGATATCCACCAACCTCATTTACATTATCCAAAATATTCAGTTCCTCAAACAAATCAAGAACCTTTGAAATACCTGCACATGCCAAAGGATTTCCACCATAGGTTGTTCCATGGTCACCACTTGTAAGCGAATTCTGCGCCACCTTTTCTGTTAATAAAAAGGCTCCAACAGGCACTCCACAACCTATCGCCTTCGCACTTGTCATAATATCAGGCTTAATGCCATAACGTTGCCATGCAAACATGGTACCTGTTCTTCCCATACCACACTGAATCTCATCTAAGATAAGCAAAATGTCCTTTTCATCACAAAGTGCTCTTACCTGCTGTAAAAACTCTTTTGTTGCAGGATAAATTCCGCCTTCACCCTGAACTGTTTCCATGATAATCGCACAAGTCTTATCTGTAACCTGAGCCTTAATGCTCTCATAATCATTCATATCCGCATACTTAATGCCTGGAAGTAATGGTTCAAAAGCCTCTCTGTAATGAGGATTTCCAGTTACGGATAATGCTCCAATCGTTCTTCCATGAAAAGAATGATTTAATGCAATAATCTCATGATCTGTATTACCGTCACGTAAAAAAGCATACTTTTTCGCTGCCTTAATGGCACCTTCCACAGCTTCTGCTCCACTATTGGTATAGAAGATTCTATCCATTCCCGAAACTTCTTTCAACTTTCTTGCTGCATCAATAGCCGGAATGTTGTAATAGTAATTTGAAGTATGTGTAATCTTATCAATCTGCGCTTTCAAAGCATCATTATATGCTTTATTATTATAGCCTAAAGCAAATACTCCAATACCTGATACAAAGTCAAGGTACTTCTTTCCCTCAATATCGTAAAGATATACACCATCACCTTTATCCCATACAATCTGATAACGATTATAGGTATGAAGAAGGTCACGTTCTGCTTCATCAATATATTCTTTCATATTCATAGCATTTCTCCTGTTTTATGATTCATGTTCTAACTCTTCATCTGTAACAATTGCGGTTCCAATACCATTGTTTGTAAAAATTTCAAGCAATAAACAATGAGGAATACGTCCGTCTAAAATATGTACTCTGTTTACACCATTCCTGATTGCTGATGTACAGTTTGTAAGCTTTGGAAGCATACCACCACCAATAAAGCCATCTGTAATCAATTGGTCTGCCTGTGTTGCGGATAATCTGGAAATAAAACTAGACTTATCATTGATGTCCTTATATAAACCTTCAATATCTGTTAAGAATGCAAGTTTTTCTGCTCCTACTGCCTTTGCAATCGCGCATGCTGCATCATCTGCGTTAATATTATAAGTATCATAATTATCATCAAGACCAATTGGTGCTACGATTGGAAGGAAATCATTTTCCAACATATCATATAAAATCTTTGCATTTACTTCTTTAATATCACCTACAAATCCAATGTCCTGTCCATCAGAATATTTCTTATCTACTCTTAAAAGACCTCCATCCTTACCACTGATACCAACCGCCTTAACACCAAGCTCCTGAACCATAGTAACAAGGCTTTTATTTACCTTATTTAAAACCATTTCTGCAATTTCCATAGTTTCTTCATCTGTTACACGAAGACCATTTACAAATTTAGCTTCTTTGCCAACCTTACCAACCCAGCGGCTGATTTCCTTTCCACCACCATGAACAATAATTGGCTTAAATCCAACAAGCTTTAATAAGGTCACATCCTTGATAACATTCTTCTGCAATTCTTCATTGCTCATAGCACTTCCGCCATACTTAACAACAATAATTCTTCTATTAAACTTCTGAATATATGGCAAAGCCTCAATCAAAACCTCTGCCTTTGCTAAAAACTTATCCATATCGTGATTCATTACTTTTCCTCCCAAAACTTAAGATTGCAATTATTTAATTACTTATGATCTATAGTCCGCATTAATCTTAACATAATCATAGGTGAGATCACAGCCCCATGCGGTTGCTTCCTCACTGCCCTCATGCATATCTACAAAAATAGTAACCTCTTCTGCTCCAAGTATCTTTGCTGCTAACTCTTCATCAAACGCAATTGGCGTTCCTTTATCAAATACCTGCAAACGTCCTTCCTTACTTTCAAAGAACAATTCAACATCATTTTGGTCAAACTGTGCTCCTGAATAACCCATTGCGCATAAAAAACGTCCAAAGTTTGCATCACAGCCATAAATCGCAGCCTTTGATAAATTACTTGCAACAATGGCTCTGGAAAGCGTTCTTGCATCATCCTTGCTCTTTGCATTCACAACCTTTGCTTCAAAAAGCTTACTTGCACCTTCTCCATCTCCAGCCATTTTCTTTGCCAAATATTCGCACACAAAAGCTAACGCACCTACAAAGGTTTCATACTCTGTTCCCTTTTCCGTAATCTTTGTATTTTCAGCCAAACCATTTGCCATAATCAAAAGTGTATCATTGGTAGAAGTATCACCATCAACAGTAATCATATTGAAGGTATCCTTTACTACCTCACTTAATGCTTCCTGTAATAAACTCTTTTCAATAGCAAGGTCTGTTGTCAAAAATCCTAACATCGTACACATATTTGGATGAATCATTCCGGAGCCCTTACTCATGCCACCCAGTGTTACTGTTTTTCCTGCAATCTCAAAAGTAACAGCTACTTCTTTATGAATGGTATCCGTCGTCATAATTGCCTTCGCTGCTGCTGTTCCAGCCTCTTTAGAATCATTCAGATTTTTACTCATAGCAGCTACTCCATTTACCAGCTTTTCTACCGGGAGCTGCATACCAATTACACCTGTCGATGCTACTGCTACATTTTCAAATGGAACACCTAATTCCTTTTCTACAGCCTTTGCGGTTGCTTCGCAAGCATCAAACCCTTCCTTGCCTGTACATGCATTGGCAATTCCGGAATTAATAACTACTGCCTGCATCGGCTCGCCGGAATATACAATCTTCTGATCCCACTGTACACATGCAGCCTTTACTACGTTCGTTGTAAAAGTGCCGGCACACTCACATGGCTGACTAGAATATACCATTGCCATATCTGTTCTATTCTTATATTTTATATTTGCTTCACAACAAGCTGCCTGAAATCCTTTTGCTTTTGTTACGCCACCATCCATAACTTTCATCTTGTCTCTTTCCTTTCCTATTATATATCTACTCTTTTCATTAAACATTAAACTTTGTTATATTCTCACTGTTCAAAACAAAATCATAATAATTCAAATCTTCACGTTCTATCCAGCCTACCTTGTGCCAGAAAGCATTTCCTACATCATTTGCACTAAATGCAATCAGACATACTTTATTAATGTCTTCCTTTTTTAATGCCTCCATGCAGAATACAACCATTTCTTTTCCAATTCCACGTCTTCGATATTCCGGATCTACACATACATGGTAAAGACAGCCTCTTCTCCCATCATGACCACACAGAATCGCTCCAACAATCTTCCCATCTTCTACTGCTACAACACTTGATGTTGGATTTCTTCGGATAAATCTTGCCACACCTTCTCTAGAATCATCAATACTTCTGATTGCAAATCCTTTGATTCTCATCCATAAAGCATGTACCTGATCATAATCCTTGATTGTCATTACCCTTACCATTTTAACACCAATCCTTCTATTCTTTCTACCTTATCCTTATGAATAATTACCATTATACATAATAGTATAACCATCCTTGAAATACAACTCTTTTTGCAATTACGATAAACAATCTGTCCGTTACTGCGCACATTCAAAGTATTTTCATAACTATTCTGAATACTTTGTGCATTATTATACATTTATACATGAATATTATTCATTAAAGTGTATCCATTTTTACACTTTTAAAAGGTTTTGTCAATAGATTATGAATAATTTTTCACTTGATTTCTATGTTGTAATGTTGTATATTAATTGCATGAATACAAACCTATTATGGTTGAAGCATTATTATACATATTATTTGAGGAGGACTTATTATGAAGGAAAAAGTCATTTTAGCGTATTCCGGTGGTCTTGACACTACCGCTATTATCCCTTGGTTAAAGGAAAACTTCGATTATGAAGTTATATGTGTTTGTATCGATTGTGGTCAGGACGAAGAGCTTGACGGTCTTGATGAAAGAGCCAAATTCTGCGGCGCTGAAAAGCTTTATATTGAAAATGTTATTGATGAGTTCTGTGATGAATATATTGTTCCATGTGTACAAGCTAATGCAATCTATGAAAACAAATATTTATTAGGAACCTCTATGGCAAGACCTCTTATTGCTAAGAGACTTGTTGAAATCGCTAGAAAAGAAGGCGCTACTGCTATCTGCCACGGTGCTACAGGTAAGGGTAATGATCAGATTCGTTTTGAATTAGGTATTAAGGCACTTGCTCCAGACATTAAGATTATTGCAGCTTGGAGAAATGACAAGTGGACAATGGATTCCCGTGAATCTGAAATCGAATACTGCAAGGCTCATGGAATCAATCTTCCATTCTCTGCAGACACTTCTTACAGCCGTGACCGCAACATCTGGCACATCAGCCATGAAGGTCTTGAACTTGAAGATCCTGCAAACGAGCCAAACTATGATCACTTATTAGTATTAGGTACTACTCCTGAAAAAGCTCCTGAAGAAGGCGAATATGTAACTATGACTTTTGAAAAGGGTATTCCTACTTCCGTAAATGGCAAGCAGATGAAGGTTTCTGACATCATCCGTGAATTAAACAGACTTGGCGGAAAGCATGGTATCGGTATCATTGACATCGTTGAAAACCGTGTTGTTGGTATGAAGTCTCGTGGTGTTTATGAAACTCCAGGTGGAACTATCCTTATGGAAGCACATCAGCAATTAGAAGAACTTATCCTTGACCGTGATACTTATACTTTAAAGAAAGAAATGGGTAATAAGTTTGCTGACGTTGTATATGAAGGAAAGTGGTTCACACCTAAGCGTGAAGCTATTCAGGCATTTATCGAGAAGACTCAGGAATATGTAACTGGTGAAGTTAAGTTCAAGCTTTACAAGGGTAACATCATCAAAGCTGGCGAAACAAGCCCATATTCTTTATATAATGAAAGCATTGCCTCCTTCACAACTGGTGACCTTTATGACCATCATGACGCCGAAGGCTTCATCAACCTCTTTGGATTATCATGCAAGGTTCGTGCTATGAAGCTTCAGGAAGTTGAAAAGAACTAATGGTTGTAATCAACATAATTGCAGGCTATCTTGCTATGTTGAATCTGATTGGTTTTGCCTTAATGGGCATTGATAAGAAGCGTGCAGTGAAAAAGCTATGGCGTATTCCGGAATCCACTCTTTTTATCATTGCTCTAATTGGGGGCAGTATCGGTTCTATCATTGGCATGAGAGTATTTCATCATAAAACTAGACACTGGTATTTTGCTTACGGTATGCCGGCTATTTTGTTTTTGCAAATTGCGGCGGTACTTATTCTTATGTATTCACCTTTGCAATTTACCATCATGTAGTTCACAATTTAGTTCATCATTCGGGACTATGAGATTTAAGAAGAATTTGTTATTAGAACACTTGTGTTCTAATTCAAATTCTTTTTAAATCTTATAGCACTAATATCTCTAACCCAGATATTTTACATTTTTCCTAGGCTAGTCCCGGATTACACTTATATATAATGATTGGGGGAAAACATATGCATATCGCAATTTGTGACGATAATGTCGCTGACCGAAAGCATTTGGAGCGTTTGCTTTCTAGAGAATCAGCAAAACGTGCTGGTACACCTAATGTTCTGTATGTCCACTCTTATGGCGATCAGGTTCATTTTCTTCGTAACCCTCTAAGATATGATCTAATCTTTTTGGATATGACAGCTACACCTACTGCTACCGAAGAAATTATCAAGAAACTAGTACAGATGGGGCTAAATGCACCATTAATCCTTTATTCATCCAAAATTGATTATACTTTGTTAACCAATCTTCCGGAAAATGTAGTGCACATGCAAAAACCCTATATTCAGAGTCACCTTCCAGAGCTATTAAAACTAGGTGATGCTCGTGCATGTAAAAATATAGATACCATTGCCATTCCTTGTGACGATGGTATTCAATACATACCGAAAGATAATATCTGTTATTGCATGTCAAACCACTCTGGTTACTTACTCGGCTTAGCAGATGGTACACAAAAAAATATGGCTATTGATATTGGTGAATTCCAGATTCTTATTTTGCCATATAAAGAATTTTGCAGAATAACCAAAAAGCACATTATTAATATGCAATATGTTGCTAAAATAACTCCTATCTCCGTTCTCATGCAAGACCATAAAAAATTCAATATAAATCCATTTCGTTACTCTGAATTTAAGAATTTAAAGGAAGAATTAGATGAAATACAAAAAACGTAGGACTCTTTCGAAACCTACGTTTTTTTATAAACAGACAAGATATAAGCAATTTTACAATGTTACAATAATACCGCCATCATTAGCATACAAACTACTAAGTCCAGCCATATCAATAATGTGAATCTCTTTTACTGATAATTTTGTTTCTAACTGTTCCTTCACACTCTGAGCTCTTTCTGGTGCATTGCAATGTGTAATCAAAAGTCTTTTCTTCTCAGGCTCTACTGCTTCCTTGACAACAAATTCAACCATCTTAGCAAGAGCTTTCTTAATTCCAACAGACTGTCCACGCTGAACAATAACGCCACCTTCTGCACCCATAACAGGTTTTATACTTAAGGTTGATGCCACCAGTGCTTTTACACCCGACATTCTACCATTTTTTCTTAATGTATCTAGATTATCAAGAACAAAATAAGTATTCATTTCTTTAACAAATACTTCTATTTTTTCTATAATTTCCTCAAAAGAAAGCCCTTCTGCTTCTAAATCCATAATTTTTAATGCTATCTGAGCTTCTCCACAGGAAGCAGACTCAGAATCTATTACATAAATATTCTTTTCACCATATGTTTCATGGTAAAGATTTTTCCCAAGCATTGCACTATTATAACTACCGCTCAAATGAGAAGACAAGGTTATTACATAAACATTCTCCGCATCTGTTTGATATGCCTGCATATAACGTTCTGGTGATGGACACGCTGATTTTGCACAAACCTGACTCTTCGCTACAATCTCTAAAAATTCTTTCTGATCAAACGTCTCATCATCTTCTTTTTCATATACATCACCAACAATCAATGTTAATGGAACACTTTCAAATTCAATATTCTTTCGTAATTCTGCTGGCAATTCACAACAACTATCCACCACGATTTTATAGCTCATCTCTATACCTCTTGCACTATTTTTAACCATTTTATGTAGTTTTTATTACTATGTAGTATGTTAACATATCTCCTGTTGTTTGAAAAGAGCTTTTACTAAAATAATTTACATAGTCCCCCATTTCGTTATATACTAATAAATATTATGATTTGAAAAAGGAGCTTTTACATGATTGCTTTACAAATAAAAAATACCAAAAGTATTATGAATTCCCTACTTGTTTCTGAGCAGTTTGATTCGTTTCAGCTTGAAGAAGCATCTGTTACTACCTTTAACACTTTTCATATTGATGGTCACATCGTAAAAAACTTTTATACCCCTGAAGAGATTTCTAATATGGAACCAGCACTTCCTGAATTCTCACTTTGGAAGGATATTCGCCCCGTTTGCTTTCAGTTAATTAAAGGGAAAAAAACTCCTGTATCCTTTCGAGTGATTCTTCATGCTTCACCAGCGCTGGTTGCAAGCATTGCTTCACATCCAGACTGTGAAGTCAGTGCAAATCTCATACGTTCACTGGTTTTAAATATTCGCTATGACAATGGACATGTAACCTGTATAACGGGAATCTCCTTTACTACTTTCCTTATGGATAAAACAACGGATATTGTATGGGACAAATACATACGCCAGCTCTTCGAACATTTACAGATTGATTATGAGGAAGTATAGCTTTCTATATTTCAAGCAATAAAAAAGGCCCTATTCGGTTATTTCTAACATATCCGAATATGGTCTTTTTTATTCTTCTATACTTTTTTTACTTTTGATTTGAATAATAAACTTGCTATATATCCAAAAATCAATGCTGCTGAACATCCTACCGCGCCATTGGTAAATCCACCTTTAAACAATCCGATGAATCCGTCTTTATCTACGGCTTCCTTTATTCCTTCCATCAATATGTTCCCATATCCTAAAAGAGGAACTGTTGCTCCGGCTCCGGCATACTTTGCAAATGGTTCATACAAACCAAAAAAACTAATTACTGCTCCCAAGCAAACCAGTAATACCATAACTCGTCCTGGCAACATTTTGGTACGATCTAAAAGTATCTGTGCTAATGCACATATTAATCCTCCAACCCAAAAGGCATTCACATAATCCATTTTCTACACACCTTCCTGATATTATTTATCTTTAAAGGTAGTATGCGGATTTACTCTTGAAATATACAGGCAATTTCATTAACAATTTCGCGTATTTCTTTATTCTCACACTCAATTGTAACCTTTGCATATTTTTCGTATAAAGGTGTTCTTTCCTCGTATAAATCCATAAGAGATTGGCCTTCTTTAAGAGCCACGCCGCGTTGTGCCAAATCCCCTAAACGTTCATCTATACTTTCATAAGAAAGCTTTAAATAACACACATTTCCTATTTGACCTAAGTGCTCCATGGCATCTTTCCCATAGATAACACTTCCACCTGTCGCAATAATGGTATTGTCAGGTGAAATTGTTGCATTCACTCTGTTTTCCACTTCAAGAAACCCTTCTGTTCCTTTTTCTTCGATAATTTCATGAAGTGTTTTGCCTTCCTGTTCCTGAATTACCAAGTCAGAATCCATAAAGGACATACCCATTCTCTTGGCAAGCACGACACCAACTGTACTTTTACCAGCTCCCGGCATACCAATTAACACTATATTTTTCATATTAACACTCGTATCTTTCATAACTCTTCCATTAATTTATGGATTCTAATATTGCCCATTTGTAACTGCTTCGACCTACCTGAACAATTACATCTATTTTAAGTATGCAATTACTTCTACTTCACAAAGAACACCCTTTGGAAGATCCTTTACTGCTACACAGCTTCTTGCCGGCTTTTCCGTAAAATACTTTGCATATACTTCATTAAATGCTGCAAAGTCAGCGATTTCTGCAAGAAAACAAGTAGTCTTTACTACATTATCATAAGAGACACCTGCTGCCTTTAAAATCTCTCCTACGTTCTTCATAGACTGTTCAGCCTGCTCTGTAATTCCAACTGCCTCTACATTACCTGTCTCTGGATTAATTGGAATCTGGCCGGAAGCATATAAAAAATCTCCTGCTACAACTGCCTGTGAATAAGGTCCGATTGCTGCCGGTGCTTTGTCTGTACTAATTTTCTTTAACATAATGTTTTCTCCTCAATTCTTTCTATTGTTAATTTATTCCAGTCTTGTTACTCTTCGAACTCAACTGTCACATAAAATCCTCGCGCGTTCTCAATAACAGACAATACTTTCCCATCTTTTGCATGAAGTCTTTCACGAAATGGGATATTCCCTGACATCGCAAGCGCCGGATCAATGGTGTAATAATAATTACTTGGCAGAACACCCTCTGTAACGGTAACTACATCACCCTCTGTAATTAAGCCGGGACGTTCCATTTTAAATTCCATTTGACGCATTTTTTTTACCTTTTCTTTCGTCATACACAGTAAAAATAGTGCGTGCCAGCGCACGCACTTTAGCAAGAATTTCTTACGAAATTCTTGTCTAACTGCCACTACGCTACAGCACTTTCCTATAAAGTAAAAAAGTGATTGCTCAGCAGCAAACACTAGCAAGAATTTCTTACGAAATTCTTGTATAACGCTTACTACATTTCGAGCAATTTCCTATAACTTAAAAATAGTGCGTACGCATTCTACACGAAGTGTTTTTATTCAATAGGAATTCGCACTTTTCCACTTTAAAGCAACAAAGTTTTCCTATTGAATAGAAAATCATCCGGCATTAGAGCCGTAATGCATTCCCTATTTTATACCATCATGCTTCAAGAACATCAAAATGTCAAGATAAACACGCTAAAAACCCACTGTAAAAAACAATGGGCTTTTTCAATGTCAATTTTCCCTTTCTTGCAATCAGCTCTGATACAATGTTATATCGGATTTTTAATAGATCAGATGGCAATGTCGAGTCTTGTTCTCACCATGCCTGCCTTTTGCTGATTCTTCACCATAAAGAGTGCTGTTGCTGTTCTGTGATAAACAGCTGCTTCACTAATTGTTCTGGTAAGATCACTAATTCGCTGGGAAAGTTGGGTATTATCAAACTTTGTAAAGGATATTCCATCACCGTTCATGCGGTTTAGTTCAGTGGTTAGTTTCTTAATCTCACCTTGAAAATTAAGTCTATCCTGCATGGAGAAGTTACCGTTAATAACCTGACTAGATAACCCTTCCATTTTCTTCATCATTTCTTCGATTTCAGACTCTGTTGCCAGATCATCCTCCTGCATTGCTGCAAGCTGTTCCCGGCGAAGGCTTTTTCTCATTCCAGCTGCTGAAATAGATACCTTCACTGTCTCTTCTACCTGTTCAAGCTTCTTCTCCGCTTCAATATGCTCTACTTTCTTTGCCTGCTCTCTTTGATTTCCATCAGAACCCATGTTATCTACTGCAATCGCCGCCGAATTAAGCTGCAATGCTACACTAGCACTTTTTACCTCCATACATTACTCCTTTCCCTTATATATCGTGCAAGCCCCCTCTTGCTTGCACGTCTTTATAAGAAATACTGTAATTATTCAGTAACTTCATAATTACAAGGCAAAAATCCATTTAGATTCGCTTTCAGCGATGGGATTTTTGCTTATTGTATCTTTTTCTTACGGTCTCAGCAGTAAATGCTTCGACCTACTAAATAGTTACGAAATACTTATGTTATCACTTTATGACTGTATTCTATGTTAACTCTCCCCTATGTAATGTATATCGGCAAATGTTGTCATAATATTATATGTATTTTATTTTTTTTTATTTTTTTATGTTTTTTCTACACTTTTGTGTTTTTTTATTCGGTACCAAAATTATTTGTTTCTTCGTAATTATTCAGTACCTTCATAATTACGATTCGCAAATCCATTGTAAATCAGCTTTGCTGATGGGATTTGCTCACTCCTGAATCATGTTCTTACGGTCTCAGCAGCAAGTGCTTCGACCTGTACTGAATAGTTACGTTTCTTCGTAATTTCATACAAAAGCATAACCTTTGAGCATATAAATCACTTTGACTTACAGCGTTTTTTCATATCCCCTTTCTTGCTGTAGCTCACTATATATTTCACACAAACGTTTTTTCTTTAAAGGATGTACTAAATATGGATTAAGCTCACACAGAGGTTTTAATACAAAATCTCGATTACACATATCTGGATGCGGTATCACTAAATCCTGTTCTACCGTCACAAAATCATCAAATAGCAGAACATCCAAATCAATGGTTCTTGGTCCCCAGTGTATGTTTCTTATTCGCTGCAATTCTTCTTCAATTTTTTGTAGAAAATGCAATAGCTCCTTTGGCTCCATAATAGTCTTTAAAGAAATAGCACCATTCAAAAAATCATCTTGCTCTTTATAACCATACGGTTTTGTTTTTATCAAATTTGATATCATTACATCCTTGTTATATTCTGATGCTTTCATCATCTTTACTGCACTCTCTATATTGGCTTGCGAATCGCCAAGATTGGAACCAACGCCAAGATATACATTATGCCATTTCTTTTCTGTTGCAACAGCAACTGTATCCAAGCCTAACTTTATCGGTGCCCATGGTTTTTCTACCTTTACATATATACTATCTACCAAAGGAAAAGCAATCAATATTTCCTTCGCTATTCTATCTGCCAAAGACTCAATCAAATTATAATTCGTATCTCTTACGATATCAGAAATCATATGACATACTTCGCTGTAATTAACGGTATTTTCACACGCATCCGTTTCAACAGCTTTGGAAACGTCAAGGTTTAACTTCGCAGATATCACAAATTTTTGTCCTAGCTTTTTTTCTTCTTCAAGAACTCCATGAAAACCAAAACATTCAAGACTTTTAATAATTATTTCACCATTCATTTTTCATCCTCTGTCTATTCTTTATACAAAATCGCATCTACAACATCCAATGCCCTTTTATTACTCCTCACATCATGAACCCTGAAAAATTCACAGCCATACTGTCTTCCAAGTACATTTAATGCTATCGTTCCCTCTTTCCTTTGTTCAACAGAAAGGTTGCTTATCATGCCTATCATTGATTTATTCGATATTCCAAGCAATACGGGATATCCTAATTGTTTTAAATTCTTAATTGCTGGAATACACCATTTATTCTCATTTAAACTTTTCGCAAATCCCACTCCTGGATCAAGTATTATTTTATCCTTTTTAATACCATTTTCTATTGCAAATTGAATCTTTCGCTTCATGTCTTTCATCAACATATCCACAAACTCTTCTTCCTTCTCGCAGTTTAGTCCTTCCTTGCGATTATGCATTAGGCAAACCGGAACATTCTCTTTTGCAATGATTTTTGCCATCCTATGCTCCGTATCATCAGCATGCTCAAGCCCCCAGATATCGTTTATCATATCAGCACCTGCATTGATTGCCGCTTCTGCTACTTTCCACTTATATGTATCAACCGAAATAGGTATATTATAATTCGCCTTTATTCGTTCGATGGCTGGTACTATTCGTTCTATTTCTTCCTGCTCTGATATTGCTGTGTAACCCGGACGGGTCGATTCTCCTCCAATATCTATTAAATCCGCTCCTTCCAGCACCATTCGTTCTACCTGACACAAAGCGGCATCTATATTTGTATACCTTCCACCATCTGAAAATGAATCCGGCGTTATATTCAATATTCCTACGATATAGGATTTCCCCCTAGAAAAATCAAACTCCATATTTCCTATTATCATTTCAAATCATTCTCTCCATCTATTACATCATAATATTCGTACTTCTATTTTCTTCCTTCCATTTACATGAACTTGACCCTTTACAGCAAAAGCAATTTCTTGAAAGCTGATCTGCAATTTTAAAGCTTTCTTTTAAATCAAGCTTTCCATGATTTACTAATTCGTCAATCTGTTTTATGGAATAGTTCCCTCTATGAAAAGAAATGATTTCTACTATGGTCGCTATTTCTGTCGCTGTATATCCACAAACTGATAATATATCCTTGGCTATATCCACAGACAACGCTTCATGATTTTGCGTATTCTCCTTAAAACGGCCAATATCATGCAACAATGCTGTAGCGTAGACAATATCACGATTCACTTCTTGTCCCTGCTCATACATTATAATAGTACAAATCCTTGCAACATCAAGACTATGTTTCAAGTCATGTTTGCAATAAATACGATCCTTTTCCAAATAACAAATTCTCTCTACATATTTCTTATATTCTTCGTTCTCCAGTATCTTTTGATATTTCACTTATTTTCTCCCACTTTAATGTGCACTGCAAAATGTCTCTTACTCTATTTAATCAAATTCATAAATGTCTCTTTCAGAGTTGGGTCTGACAAAAAACAGCCTCTGGTCGCAACGGTAATCGTTTTGCTTCCTGATTTTTTTACACCTCGCATTGTCATACACATGTGTTCCGCCTCTACCATAACCATAACACCTTTTGTCGATAAGTTCTTTTCTAAAGCATCTGCTATTTGCGTTGTCATCTGCTCCTGTATTTGCAATCTTCTAGCATATACTTCTACCGTTCTTGCCAATTTACTAATACCAACAACTTTATCATTCGGAATATATGCTATATGTACCTTTCCAAAGAATGGTAATAAATGATGTTCACATAAGGAATAAAACTGTATATCCTTTTCAATCACTATTTCACTATTTTGCGCTGGAAATGTTTTCATTAAATGCTTTTGTACATCTTCTTCATATCCTGCTAACAGCTCCTCATACATCCTTGCAACTCGATTCGGTGTATCAACAAGTCCAGGTCTCTCTGGATTCTCTCCTATTCCTTCGAGCAACAATCTTATTGCATATTCTACTTTTTCTTTATCTACCACTATAATATATCCTCTCTTTGCCTACTATATCATTCTAAATTTACAATTAGCATTCGCTTATCATACAATTTTCCTCAAGTAATCTTGCCTCCTGATAATAACATAACTTTTTTACAAAAAGAATACTATATAGAAAAATAGTGCGTGCCAGCGCACGCACTTTGGCAAGAATTTCTGCCGAAATTCTTGTCTAACTACCACTATGTTACAGCATTTTCCTATTGGAAAAAAAAGCATAGCGTTACGCCATGCTTTCTTGTTCCTACTTATTCTTTATTACGCATCTTTTTGCTTTTTCAGAATAACATATCGTTCCTTCTTCGCAAAAAGTTCAAACATTAGTCTATCCCCTCAATTACTATACCATGCGCTATTCCCGGAACATTTTGTCCTTCATTAAAACTTGTTTTATTCAACAATGCGCCCGTTGGCAAAAAGAGAATTCTATTCCATTCACCACTTTCTATTTTTTTCAAAAGATATGCCGACAGTACGGTGGCTGCGCAGCCACAGCCACTCCCGCCTGCATGAACATCTTGTTTTTGCGTATCATACATAAGCAAACCGCAATCATAATAGCGATCAGCTATATCTATCTTCTGTTCCTCCAATAATGTGAAAAGAGCTTCCTTGCCTACATTGCCCAAATCACCTGTAATAATAGCATCATAATCATTCGGCGTACGTCCAAAATCTGAAAGATTCGTTTGAATCACGTCCGCCGCAGCTGGCGCCATTGCACACCCCATATTAAAGGAATCCTTAATACCATAATCTACAATCTTCCCTGGTGTTACTCCTGTAATACCTATCTTACGCTTATAATTATCCTTTGCAGCCTTCGCCTTATTGCTAAGACTAGAAGGCTGCAAAATGAAACCTGCACTTCCTGTCACTGTCCATGACGCGTACAGCGGTCGCTGACCTCCGTATTCTAATGGAAAACGGAATTCCTTCTGCGCACTGGCAAAATGACTGGAGGTCAGACACAAAGCCGTGTCTGCATATCCAGCTGCAACCGCCATGCTACCAAGACAAAGTGACTCACCACAGGTTGAGCAGGCTCCAAATAACCCAAAAAACGGAATCTGATAATCCAATACTCCAAACGAACTTGCAATGGACTGTCCTAACAAATCTCCTGCAAACAAATAACGTACATCTTTTGCATCAAGTCCTGTTTTTTCCAAAGTAATAGCAATCGCCTGTTGCTGTAAGGCACTCTCAGCCTTTTCCCATGAATCAGCACCAAACATATCATTCTTATCTGTTCCTACTTTATCAAAATACTGTCCAAGCGGTCCATTTCCTTCATTTTGTCCTACTATCGAACCACTTCCCTTTATCATAACAGGACTACCATATGCAATACTCTGCTTTCCAATTGCCTGATTCTCTCCCATGATTCTCCTCCTTTTGGCTATTAAATTCAGGTTTAGTGGAGTGTGGGGAGTCTGAGTGTTGCTCTCAATTCTGGGACACAAAGCCTAAGAGTTACTAAATGTCCTCTTCTGACAGCTTTTATTAGCAACCTCTTCCGCATAGGTACGCAAGCGCACTATCGTGGCATTCGCCAAGTAAGCCTGCAAGCAGTCTTGTTTGGCTCATTGCTAACACGCAAACTCACTTCGCTCGG
>JAXJRB010000066.1:0-10432 GCA_036310845.1 Lachnospiraceae bacterium
TATCGTGGTATCCGTCATAGAAAGGGACTTCCTGTTCGTGGTCAGAAGACAAAGACAAATGCAAGAACCAGAAAGGGTCCAAAGCGTACAGTAGCAAATAAGAAGAAGTAATTTGGCAGATGCTGAACTGCTACAGGTATAGAAAACAGTTTTTGTACCTGGAATGTGAACAACAAAGTTTAATTGAGAAAGTAGGTTAGTTTAGAAATGGCTAAGAAAGTTACAAAAAAAGTGACAAAAAAGCGTGTTAAGAAAAACGTTGAACGCGGACAGGCACATATCCAGTCTTCTTTTAACAATACAATTGTTACATTGACAGATACAGAAGGAAATGCTCTTTCATGGGCAAGTGCAGGTGGTCTAGGATTTAGAGGTTCAAAGAAATCTACTCCATATGCTGCTCAGATGGCAGCTGAAACAGCTACAAAGGCAGCTTTAGTACATGGTTTAAAGTCTGTAGATGTTATGGTTAAGGGTCCTGGTTCAGGTAGAGAAGCTGCAATCCGTGCACTTCAGGCATGTGGTCTTGAAGTAACCAGTATTAAGGATGTAACTCCGGTACCACATAACGGATGTCGTCCACCAAAGCGTCGTAGAGTTTAATTTAGGAGGATAAAAACATGGCAGTTAATAGAGTTCCTGTACTTAAAAGATGCAGATCTCTTGATTTAGATCCTGTATTCTTAGGATATGATAAGAAGTCTAATAGAAAGTCACCAAGAGCTGGTAAGAAAATGAGCGAGTATGGTCTTCAGTTAAGAGAGAAGCAGAAAGCTAAATTTATCTATGGCGTTCTTGAGAAGCCTTTCCGTAACTATTATGAGAAGGCAGATAGAATGAAAGGTATGACTGGTGAGAACCTTATGATTCTTCTCGAAAGAAGACTTGATAGCGTAGTTTTCAGAATGGGCTTTGCTAGAACAAGAAGAGAAGCTAGACAGGTTGTAGGTCATAAGCATGTATTAGTAAATGGACAGTGCATCAACATTCCATCTTACTTAATTAAAGCTGGAGATGTAATCGAAATTAGAGAAAAGTCTGCAAGCATGCAGAGATTCAAAGATGTTGCAGAAGTAACTAACGGTAGATTGGTTCCTGAATGGATTGATGTAGATCAGGAGAACTTCAAGGGGACAGTTAAGGAACTTCCTTCAAGAGAAGCTATCGATGTTCCTGTAGACGAAATGCTTATCGTCGAGTTATATTCTAAGTAATTAGCATATTGTTTTTTGATAATAGAAAGTGCGCGTGCGTACTTTCTATTATCGCCATTATAACATCACATTCATAAAGGAGGGTATTTACAGTGTTAGCATTTGATTTTGACAGTCCGAACATTGAAGTGGCGGAAATCTCTGAAGACAAAAGGTACGGTAGATTTATAGTAGAACCTTTAGAAAGAGGTTATGGAATTACACTGGGTAATTCTCTTAGAAGAATTATGCTGGCGTCCTTACCCGGTGCAGCTGTAAGTCAGGTTAAGATAGATGGTGTTTTACATGAGTTCAGTTCAATTCCAGGAGTAAAGGAAGATGTTACTGAAATCATTATGAATCTTAAGAGTCTGGCTATTAAGAACAACTGTGAAACAGATGAAGTTAAGAAAGCTATTATCGACTTTGAAGGCGAAGGTGTTGTTAGAGCATCTGATATTCAGGTTGATCAGGATATTGAAATTATGAATCCTGATCAGGTAATTGCAACTCTGAATGGTGGCAAAGATAGTAAGCTTTACATGGAAATTATGATTTCCAGAGGAAGAGGATATATCAGCGCTGATAAAAATAAGAGTGAGGATTTACCAATTGGTGTAATTGCAGTAGATTCTATCTTTACTCCGGTAGAGAGAGTAAATGTTACTGTTGAAAATACCCGTGTAGGTCAGATTACCGATTATGATAAATTGACATTAGATGTTTATACTGATGCAACGCTTGCTCCAGATGAAGCAGTTAGTCTTGCGGCTAAGGTATTAAGCGAGCACCTTAAATTGTTTATCAATCTTTCTGAGAATGCAAAGAATGCAGAAGTAATGATTGAGAAGGAAGATGACGAGAAGGAAAAGGTACTTGAAATGAGTATCGATGAATTAGAGTTATCTGTTCGTTCTTATAACTGCTTAAAGAGAGCAGGTATCAATACGGTTGAAGAATTGACAAACAAGACTTCAGAAGATATGATGAAAGTTCGTAATTTAGGACGTAAGTCATTGGATGAAGTTTTAGCAAAATTGAAAGAATTAGGTCTTCAGTTAAATCCGATGGAGGAATAAACTGTAGAGGATATGAAGATTTAATCAAGGCAGTTGTGGTAATTCCAAAGTGTGCACAATTGTTCTCATAGATGGAATGTATTAATCAACATTTGATAAGTAAGTCCAAAAGGCATTGTCACTTGTTCCACAAAGTGAGGGAAGTCTACATAATTGTATGGCTTGTGTCCTCAAGCGAAAGGAGCCTAATATGGCAGGTTATAGAAAGCTCGGCAGAACAGCTAGCCAGAGAAAAGCATTATTAAGAAATCAGGTAACAAATCTTTTATATAAGGGTAAGATTGTTACTACTGAAGCAAAGGCAAAGGAAGTTCAGAAAATCGCTGAAGGTATCATTGCATTAGCTGTAAAGGAAAAGGATAACTTTGAAATGGTTAAGGTTACAGCTAAGGTTGCTAAGAAGGACAAAGATGGTAAGAGAGTGAAAGAAGTAGTAGATGGTAAGAAAGTTACTGTTTACGAAGAAGTAGAAAAGGAAATTAAGAAAGATCTTCCTTCTAGACTTCATGCAAGAAGACAGATGCTTAAGGTATTATACTCTGTAACAGAAGTTCCAGCTGAAAATGCAGGAAAGAAGAAGAATACTAAGGAAGTAGATCTTGTTGCAAAGCTTTTTGATGAAGTTGCGCCAAAGTATGCTGGACGTAACGGTGGTTACACAAGAATCATCAAGATTGGTCAGCGTAAGGGTGACGCTGCAATGGAAGTAGTACTTGAATTAGTATAATAAACAGTTAGATATGTATTTGAAAAGACCACGTCATTTGACGTGGTTTTTTAGGTAATAGGAAATTGCCGTAGCGTAGTGGTAGTTAAACAAGAATTTCAATAAAAATTTTTATCAAAGTGCATTAATGAGAAGTACTATTATAAGTTTGTTGCAAAATTAACAGTAATGTGTATAATATTATGTTAAGTGGGGAAGATATCAAGGCAATTATATTGTTACGAACAAGGATTTCAACAAACAATTGCAATGATATATGAATAATAAGACAAAAAGGGTATTTACTTATGGGAATAAAACAAATCATGTCGCGGCAAGAAGCGTGTTATTTTTTAGGAATAGCAGAAAGTGCGACAGAAGAAGAAATTAAGAAAGCATATCGAATGAGGGCAAAACAATATCACCCAGATGCAAATAGACATAGTGATACAAGAGAAACTTATTATAAAATTCAACAGGCGTATGATTTTTTATTAGCACATCCATATGTAGAACCAGTAATGCGCCAGCCAAGAATTTTTCAGACAGATGTACATGTTCGAGAACAATATCATAGGCAAAAATATTATGAAGAAGAACGTAAAAAAGCATTACAGAGAGAAGAGATGTTGAAAAAACAGGAAAGAAAGAATGCGACTATACAGCATCCAAAGTCAGAAGTGAGAAAAAAAACACTAGAAGAAGAAGCGTTAGAAAAAATACGAGCAATATGGATTGCAGAAACGATTCATCGGCAGATAGAACATGATAAAGAACAGAAAGAGGAAGAAAATAGAAGAAAACTATATCAAGCATTTATGCAACAGAAAATTAATGAAGAAGAGGAACAAAAACAGAAAAAAAGTTTTTGGAAGAGAATATAATAGTTTTATAGAAAAGACCACGCTTATGTGGTCTTTTTGTGTTGTATGCTCAACATGGGCGAACTCTAATAGGTGAAAGTTTCTAACACGTCCCAGGTAGTGAGAAGTGTATTGCGGAACAACATAGGTGTCCATTGAGAGGAAGATTTAATGACCAGAACAAGTAATACGATATACCCATAAGAGCAGTCATAGATGTGGGATTCATCTTACTTACTCGACTGAGCGGTCGAAAACTTCTCATGTCGAGTAAGTTTCTCCTACTTGATTCGGCAAAGACACACTAAAATTTTATATTACATGATGATTGTAAAGAGTTGTATATGGTTTATTCTTGTATTTAGAGGATGAATCTAGTACAATAAAACAGGTAAATTTGTATGTTAGAACAATTAAATTGGAATAATAGAAAAATGGTAATTGTTCAGGTAGGTCGAAGCATTTACTGCTGAGACCGTAAGAAAATGATACACTAAGCAAAATCCTATCGCTGAAAGAGATTTTAAATGGATTTTTGCCTCGTAATTATGAAGGTACTGAATAATTAAGAAAAATATTGTAATAGAACGAATAAGGAATGAACGTTACTGAGCAAGTATTTAAAAATGGTGATAAAAAATGGGAATCATTAAAATTAAGGACTTAGTTTTTGAATATATCAGAAGGGATGAAGAAGGTAATGTAGAAGGAATCACAAAGGCTGTTGATGATGTCAATTTAGATATAAAACAAGGTGATTTTGTAGCAATTCTTGGACACAATGGTTCAGGAAAATCTACACTTGCAAAGCACATGAATGCAATATTGTATCCGTCAGAGGGAACGGTTTGGGTTGATGGAAAAGATACGATAGATGAAGAAAATGTTTGGGACATCAGGCAGACGGCAGGAATGGTTTTTCAAAATCCGGACAATCAGATTATAGGACAGATTGTTGAAGAGGATGTAGGCTTTGGACCAGAAAATATGGGAATTGCGACAAAAGAAATATGGGAACGAGTAGAGGAAAGTCTTAAGGCAGTAGGAATGTATGAATTTCGCAAATATTCACCTAATAAGCTTTCAGGAGGACAAAAACAAAGAGTTTCCATAGCTGGAGTTATTGCTATGCATCCAAAGTGTATTATATTGGATGAACCGACAGCAATGCTGGATCCGAAGGGACGTAAGGAAGTAATTCGTGCAGTTAGAGCACTAAATGATGTAGAAAAAATTACAATTATTCTGATAACACATTATATGGAAGAAGTAATTTATGCGGATAAAGTATATGTTATGGACAAGGGAAAAGTAACGATGCAAGGAACACCGAAAGAGATTTTTTCTAGAGTGGAAGAGTTGAAAGAGCTTCGTTTGGATGTACCTCAGGTAACACTTCTTGCGCATGAATTACGAAAGGAAGGATTTCCGATTTCAAAAGGGATTCTTACAAAAGAGGAGTTTTGTGAAGCAATTATAAACTGTAGAAATGAGTTTAAAGAAATACAGTAATAGAAAGGATTATGACAGATGTCGATAATTGTGGACCATGTTAGTCATGTTTATGAGGCAAATACTGCTATGGCAGTATTTGCATTAAAGGATATTAATCTTGTGATTCCAGATGGGCAGTTTATTGGTTTGATTGGTCATACCGGTTCAGGAAAATCTACATTGGTACAACACTTAAATGGACTTATGAAGGCTACGAGTGGAAGTATCTATTTTAACGGTGAAGATATTGATAGTGACGACTTTAATAAAAAAATGCTACGAAGCAAAGTAGGGCTTGTATTTCAGTATCCAGAGCATCAGTTGTTTGAAACAGATGTTTTTTCAGATGTGTGTTTTGGACCAAAGAATTTGGGACTTTCACAAAAAGAAATACAACTACGTGCTTACGAAGCATTAAAGCAGGTTGGCTTAGAGGATGAATATTTTTATCAATCACCATTTGATCTTTCTGGTGGTCAGAAGAGAAGAGTAGCAATAGCAGGAGTGCTTGCAATGAAACCAGACGTACTCATATTGGATGAACCAACGGCTGGCTTAGATCCCAAAGGAAGGGATGAGATTTTGGATCAGATTGCATTGCTTCAGAAGAAAACGGGAATTACAGTAATTCTGGTATCACATAGTATGGACGATGTTGC
Organism: Lachnospiraceae bacterium; assembly: GCA_036310845.1. Classification (GTDB taxonomy): domain Bacteria; phylum Bacillota; class Clostridia; order Lachnospirales; family Lachnospiraceae; genus COE1. The sequence continues at coordinate 5,995 of JAXJRB010000066.1, forward strand.
AAAATATGTGGATAGGATTATAGTGATGAACAAAGGAAGGGTTATGTATGATGACGAGCCAAGAGAGGTATTTCGTCATTATATGGAGTTGGAAAAAATCGGATTGGCAGCGCCACAGGTAACCTATATTATGAAGGATTTGCAAAATCAAGGAATTATGGTTAGTGATGATGTGACAACAATTGATGAGGCAAAGGAAGAGATAAAGAATTATTTTGTACGCCTTGCGCATGAAAAGAGTCATGATATATAAGAGGAAAGAAAAATGCTTAGAGATATTACATTAGGACAATATTATCAAACAGACTCAGTCGTTCATCGACTTGATCCAAGAGTAAAGCTTACGGCTACAATGGCATATATTATTTCCTTGTTTCTTTTTGATGGAATTGAAGGGTATATTGTTGCTGCGCTATTTTTAGCATTAGTTATTAAATTGTCTTGTGTTCCATTTAAGTTCATGGTAAAGGGTATGAAAGCAATTGTGTTTTTACTTATGATTACAGTTGCGTTTAATATGTTTCTGACACCAGGAGAAGTGTTAGTAACATTATGGAAGATAAAAATTACAAAAGAAGGTGTAAAAGTAGCAGTTACTATGGCAATACGTTTAGTATTTCTTGTAATTGGTTCATCTGTCATGACGTTGACAACTACGCCTAATCACTTGACGGATGGCATGGAAAGGATGATGAGTCCGCTCAAAAAGATAAAAGTTCCGGTTCATGAGATTGCCATGATGATGTCAATTGCTTTGCGATTTATTCCTATTCTGATGGAAGAAACGGATAAAATTATGAAAGCACAGATTGCACGTGGAGCAGACTTTGAAAGTGGCAATCTAATAAAAAAAGCAAAAAGTATGGTACCTCTTCTTGTACCACTTTTTATTTCAGCATTTCGAAGAGCTAATGATTTAGCAATGGCAATGGAAGCGCGTTGCTATCGTGGAGGTGATCATCGTACCAAGATGAAACCTTTACATTATGAACGTGTGGATTTTATTGCGTATTTTGTTATAATAAGTTATTTGATTTTAGGAATTGCGATAGGAAAGATAGTAGGAATGTTATGAAAAGAGTTATGTTAACAGTAGCTTATGATGGATCTGCTTATCATGGATGGCAATTGCAACCAAATGTAGTTACAGTTGAGTCTGTGTTAAATGAAAAGCTAAGTGAGTTGTTTGGCGAGGAAATACGAGTAATTGGTGCATCTAGAACAGATACGGGAGTTCATGCATTAGGGAATATTGCTGTTTTTGATACGAATGCACGTATGCCGGCAGAAAAGGTATCGTATGCACTGAACCAAAGACTACCAGAGGACATTCGTATTCAGAAGTCAGTTGAAGTACCTGTGGATTTTCATCCACGACATCAAAATAGTAGAAAAACGTATGAGTATAAAATATTGAATCGAGAGTTCCCACAACCAATACAGAGATTATATGCTCATTTTACCTATGTGCCACTTGATGTGGAAAGAATGCAAAAGGCAGCAAATTATTTTGTTGGTGAGCATGATTATAAAAGCTTTTGTAGTGTTAATACTGTGGCGGAGACAACTGTTCGTACTATATATAGTCTAACAGTAGAAAAACAGGATGAAATGATTACCATTCGAGTAACTGGCTCGGGTTTCTTATATAATATGGTTCGTATTATTGCAGGAACATTAATGGAGGTTGGACGGAGAAATATAGAACCAGAAAGTATACCGGATATTCTAAGAGCACTCGATAGAACAAAAGCAGGACCGACAGCACCAGCATGTGGACTTACACTAGTAAAATACCAATATGATGACAATATTTTGCCAGAAGAAAAAGCGGTTACTGTACATAAGTAGTATTCTGCGAAGTATTATCATGCAGATATTGCATGATAATCACGAGTTTTTCAAGCGCCAAAATTAATTTATTGAGTTTGTGTATATAAATTGTTGCTGGAATGAGGTACGAGTGAACAGTAACAAAAACGGGAAATCTTTACAGAAAAATACAAAAAGATGTTGACACGTTAGAATGCGTATAATATAATAATTCAATGTGACAGCGTATGTTTATATGATGCCAAAGCCCCGGTATTATGTAGTAAACGATGTCGGATGTATCTTGGATGCCTGTGAATTTGGAAAGTACGGCCGGACATTCCGTAGTGAAAGAATTGGGACAGGAATGCCAGTTATAGGAAAGCCAATGGCTTATAATATGGAGGTAACATAATGAAAACATTTATGGCTAGCCCAGCTACAATTGATAGAAAATGGTATGTAGTAGATGCTACAGATATGACTTTAGGACGTTTAGCATCAGAAATCGCTAAGGTTTTAAGAGGAAAAAATAAGGCAATCTTTACACCACACATTGATACAGGTGATTATGTAATCGTAATCAATGCTGAGAAGATTACTGTAACAGGTAAGAAGATGGATCAAAAGATTTATTATCATCATTCAGACTATGTTGGTGGTATGAAAGAAGCAACTTTAAGAGAAAAGTTAAACAAGAAGCCAGAAGAGGTTATTGAACATGCTGTTAAAGGTATGCTTCCAAAAGGACCTTTAGGAAGAGAAATGTACAAGAAACTTTTCGTATACGCAGGACCAGAGCACAAGCATGCGGCTCAGAAACCTGAAGTATTGACATTTTAATCAAAGGGACAAAAAAGGAGGATATTAAAATGGCAAAGGCAGCAAATGCTTCAAGATTTTACGGCACAGGTAGAAGAAAGAAATCTATCGCTAGAGTATATTTAGTACCTGGTACAGGTAACATTACAATTAATAAGAGATCTCTTGACGAGTACTTCGGATTAGAGACATTAAAGACAATCGTACGTCAGCCATTAGCAGCAACAGATACAGTTGAGAAGTTTGATATTCTTGTTAACGTATGTGGTGGTGGTTATACAGGACAGGCTGGAGCAATCAGACATGGTATCTCTAGAGCATTATTACAGGTTGATGGAGAATATAGACCAGTTCTTAAAAAGGCAGGCTTCTTAACACGTGATCCTCGTATGAAGGAAAGAAAGAAGTACGGATTAAAGGCAGCTCGTCGTGCTCCTCAGTTCTCAAAGAGATAATATCTTTAAATTATTTAATAAACATAAACAGCAGATTAAAAATCCCAAAACGCAGAGTTTTGGGATTTTTTGCATGCTATTAGAACGGAGTGAGCAGTGCTAATTAAGGCAATGAAAAAAGCATGGATGAGAGAAAGGTTCTTCCTTATGTTACATTTAATATGGTATACTTAAAATACAATATAAGACGAATAAACAATAATTCTTTTTGCAAGTAAGTCTATAGTAGGTGAAAGGAGAAAGGTTGTGAATAATGGGGGGGAGATTGTGGCAGTTGTATTGGCGTTGGGTATGACAATTTTTGTTCAATTTCGTGTTTCTAAAATGCGTTCATCGGTTTTAGGATTAATATTACCATTTATGTTTTTTCTAATTTCTTTGTGCGTTTTAGGAAACGATTTACAGCGTATTAATAATGGAATAGAGGAAACAATGACAAATATAACAGCTTTTTTGTATTTTGCATGTTATAATATTCCGACAATATTGCTTTTCTGTATTTATAATTATTATCAGAGGGCGAGATTGGTTAAACATAAATAGAAATTGGGAGATGTGATATATGGGCAGGAAAAAAGCGCTGATTACAGGAGCATCAAGAGGAATTGGTAAAGCAATAGCGCAGGCCTTTGCGGGCGCAGGGTATGATTTATATTTGACTTGTTATACAAATAGCGAACTATTAGAAGAATTCGGGAGAGGGTTAGAAAAGGAATATCATGTATCTTGTCGATGTTATTCTTTTCCTATCAGCGATGAAAAGGCAGTGATTGAAATGTATCAAGATATTGATACATTGGATGTGTTGGTGAATAATGCGGGTATTTCTTATATAGGCTTGCTTACAGATATGACTTATGACGATTGGAAGAGAGTTATAGATACAAATTTGGGTGGTTGCTTTTTGACTAGTCGTTATGCGGTTCCGGGAATGGTGAGTAGAAAAAAGGGAAAAATAATTAATATTTCTTCAGTATGGGGGAATGTGGGAGCTTCCATGGAAGTTGCCTATTCTGCATCCAAAGGCGGAATTAATGCATTTACAAAGGCTCTTGCGAAGGAACTAGGTCCGAGTAATATACAAGTGAATGCGATAGCATGCGGTATCATAGATACAGATATGAATCAATGTTTTGCGCAAGAAGAATTAGAGGCATTGGTACAGGAGATTCCTATGGATCGTTTAGGGAAACCACAGGAGGTGGCAAAACTTGTATTACAGCTTTGTGAAGGTAATGAATATTTGACAGGTCAAATTATTACATTAGATGGTGGATGGATATAAGGAGAGAGAAATAATGTTTGATTTATTGATAATTGGTTCTGGGCCAGCAGGATTGGGAGCAGCA
>JAXJRB010000067.1:0-2793 GCA_036310845.1 Lachnospiraceae bacterium
GTAATGTTGTTTGTGGTGAACTTATTATATCAAAGATTTGGTGCTATTTTTATGTCAATACACCAATTTGTTAAATTATTTTGCTTGAATTATTAAGCGTATTCTCCAACTTTACTAGTGGGAAAGTTGAGTAAATTATATTATTGCAATTAGTTATTCTATAATATTTCATGACGAAAGATTGATAGTTGTTAATTCCTTTTTGTTTATTATAGGAATAGTCATATTGGGTGTATGTAATTATTTTAGATTTGATTTATCAAAAAGAATATCAAATAAGATATTTAAGATAATATTAATTTTAAATGTGTTTTTTGTAATAGTATGTGAAAGAACTGGTTCGAATAATGTATTGGCAGGAGTATTTCTTTTTTTATATTTATTTTGGGGAATTTCAGTTTTGGAGTTTTGCAAAGATATGGATATAAAAAAGAGAATAGAATTTATTTGCTTGGCTTTTTTAGGATTGATGTGTTTGGGCTTTGATAATAAAAAAGCAATGGTTATGGCAACTGTGCTTGGATTATTAAGTGCCTATTTCTTAATGGATAGCAGTGCAAAGAAAATTTTGCTAATTTTAGGGTGTTTGGTTATTACTGTTGGTCTTTTCTTTTATTTGTCAGTGTTGGTTTTGGGAGAAGAATATCAAAGAGAGAGAGTACAATCATGTATAAGCATTGAAAAAGATATAAGAATAGAAAATGTACAGAAAAATGCAGCTAATATAATATGTAATGCAAAAATCATAAATAATGATTTACAACATGAAATAATAAAAGAAATTGGTAAATCATATTATTGGGCTTATTTAGCAGGGATAGGTGGATTATTTGTGGTGGCTGCTATTATAGCAATATATATAATTTGGTTTTATAGATGTGTTATTAAAAATGTACATACAGTTCATGCTAAGATATTTCTTGTGATTTTTTTCGTTAGAATGATTTATGCAATTATGATGAACTTAGATGCTGTTCCACCAACAAGTTTATCGTTACCGCTTACTTTTAATGAACCAATATTATTTATATATGATTGTTTGGTTGTTAGTTTTTTTCAGAATGCGTATCAAAATGTAGAATGACGGAGGATACGTATATGAGAATTAGTATAGTGTTAGTAGGAATTATAATTGCTTTATTAGCAGGATGTACACAGGATGTCGCAAATGATGTGAGTGATGAGTTTACAACAGAACAATTACAGACAGAAGAACAACAAGTTACGGAAATAGAGCATCAAAAAGCGGTTTGGGCGTGTAATACATATATAGACACAGATTTACCGGAATTGGATTACGCAGATGAGGATAAGATCATTTTTCATGCCTATTTTGGTTTATTTGTTTATGATTTGAATAGTAATGAGATTGTTAGCAGTCTGAATTTGAAGGAGTTAGGATGTCAAAAGGTGCAGGGGGATTGTGATATATCGGTAAGTAGTGATGGGAAAAATATATGGATAAAACCAAAGACGAAAGAATATTGCTATCTTTTCTCGTGGGAGAAGGATTTATTAGTGGAGTCAGAGGGAGAAGAGAAAAATATTTTTTCTGATATAGTGTCCAAATGGGATGTGTTACGGGATGCGTTGGGAAGCAGAATAAGGCTATGTAGTGATGATGTAGTGAAATTCACAGATGGAACGTATGGATATCTTTTGATAGAGGATGCTAGAATAACAACACTAACTTATCAGAGTGGAGATCATGTGTGGAGAATATTTACCGAAGAAGCTTGCAGTGAGCCGATGTTATTAAAGCAGGATGATAGTTATTATGAAGCGTATCGAACCTGTGCTCAGGAATCATTAGATTCGTTTTTGTATACATATGGTATGTTTTATGGTGTAGGTGATTATGCTGGAATTTGCGTATTATCAAAAGGGCTTGAATATTCAGATGAGCAACAGATAGAGTGGGAAAAACAGAATATTCGCATAACGCAAATGGAAGTAGAAGAAGGAAAAAGTGAAGAGGAAAAGAAGGTAAAGTGTGTATTTCAATTTGCAGATAGTGAGAAAATATTATATTTACACTTGGTAAGAGAAAATAATAATTGGTATGTAAATGGATTGCCACAGTAAGAAAGGGACGTTAACCGTCCCTTTCTCTCGTTATACGCACCACTGTCCCGGAAAGTGCCAGCACACCAATCAGATTCGGGATTGCCATTAATCCGTTAAAGGCATCGGAGATATTCCACACAAGGTCAAGGTTCATGGTTGCGCCTATCATAATAAAGAGTACAAAGATTCCTTTATAGATTATGGTAGACCTTGTTCCAAAGAGGAATTCCCAAGCCTTTGCGCCGTAATAGCTCCAGCCAAGTATGGTGGCAAAGGCGAAGAATAAAATAGCAATGGCAATGAAGATACTGCCAAAGCGTATCTCTCCAATGTGGAAAACTGTTCCAAAGGCTTCGCTCACAAGGGCGGTGGGCTTAGCATTGGTCAAGACTTCTCCTGTTTGCAGGTCGATTAACCCGGAGGAGAGAATCGCAAAGGCGGTTAAGGTACATACTACTATGGTATCGGCAAATACTTCAAAGATGCCCCACATGCCTTGTCTTACAGGATCAGATACATTGGCAGCAGCATGAACGATGACTGAGGAGCCAAGTCCTGCTTCGTTGGAAAAAATTCCTCGCTTTAAGCCCCATGTGACGGCATTCTGAATAGCAATGCCAATAGCAGCCCCACCTAAGGCACGAGAACCGAAGGCAAAAGAGATGATAGAGTGAAATACCTCTCCAAGCATGGAGAAATTACCTAACAGAACGAGTAAGGTGCCAA
>JAXJRB010000068.1:0-40553 GCA_036310845.1 Lachnospiraceae bacterium
AATCAAATATATAGTAGGGATGGAATAGCCCTAACTCATACGCCTGTGGACATCGTGTAAGACATATCAATACAGTTCGTATTGTTGTGCAGTGGTGGCTGAAGCAGGAAGCTACGACTTCTATAAGTCGGAGTAGTTCACTTAAGACTATTCAAGTTATTGCAGTTGTAGATAAAGCATTAGCAAAATACGATGCAGATCATATTGATGTAGTTATTAATGAAGAAACAGAACAAATTGACATTATGTATTGCAGCAACAATAACTCTTATCCAATCGAATCAGGAGTCGCCCAAAAGGATAATGTAGATTTCGATTTGTTGGAGAAAAAACTGGATGCAAGAAATGTCGGTCATGTATGGTAAAGGTGGAAATATGTTAAAAAACTGTATAATAGGAAAAATTACATCTTATTGGTGTAAAAAATGCAAGTGTGGGAAATGCGATTTTGTAAAGAATTGTATGTGTCCACGTAAAGATATGAACAGAAAATAAGGAGGAAGACATGAACGTTAAAAGAGGACATTTGATGATACAACTCACAAAAGAAGAACTTGGTGAAGCATGGCTGGAATATCAGCAACTTCTTAATAAAGAAACGGACTCTTTCAGAAAGGAAGTTATACGTGAAAACTTAGAATCTTTCAGAGCGCAAGGAAAGATAAGTGAAATTCCGACAGAATGTATGGAATTAATACTTGATGAGATGGTATCCCAGGTTCGCAAAAATGAAACAGATTATGACAGTGATTTGGAATATGAAATGGCAGAAGGATTATTATACATACTTGGTAATATCCTTTCTAGAATGGAAGATACAGCTGGCTTAAATTCAAAAGCCAGAATAATATTTCCTACAGCAGAAGAAATGATTTCAACATTACAAAATGATATGGACTTGTATAATGTACTAACCAAAGAATATGCATTCAAATACAATACAGATGGTGCTATAGTTGTGTACAATATCAGTCTTGAAGAAGCAAAAGAACTGGAAGAAAAATCACAAAATTCCAATGGTGAATACTGGGGCGCATTTCTTGGTGTAGGTGGCACTATATATGATGAACCATTAGAGTACTGCAATGACAAATATAAACTTGCAGGATGGATAGATGTCACTCCGAAACAAAGTAGGTAAGCAAATTAGAAAGGCTGGATTTTATATGAAGGTTCGAATATTCACTCAAGTAGGAATAGCTCTATTAGTGATGATTTTCTGTATAGGGACTTATAACTAAGAAAGAATATTGCTCCCGATATAATGTCGGGAGTAACAAATCATGGAGGAATGAAGATGGGAACTTTAATTCAGAAAGATGACTTAGGTAACTGGGGTGTAAAAGGTTTGCCCTGGAGTAATTTGTATGTAGGACAGGTAATTACAAGAGAAATTAATGAGAAATTATATGGCTGTTTATGCAAACTCAAAGACTACGAAAACTTGGGGACAGTCGATGAATTTGAACAGGCAAAGGAAAAGACGATAGCAAAGAAGCCATTACCTAATGGCACACATAAAGGATTTGCTAATCAATGTTGCCCGGATTGTAGGAGGCCATTAACTAACAGATGTGAGGAATATGAGTTACCATATTGCGAACAATGTGGCCAAAAATTAGATTGGAATAAGGAGGCTGTGAAGGTACAACTATGACAGAAAAAAATATGGGAAAAGGAAATTTGCTTATATCATATTTGTTTAACTCTGACAATAAGGACTGTGCAGACATGCTTGGAAATTGTATGTGCGAGGAACGCATGAAACAAGATTTGCAAGAACTTGCAGAACAATGGAAAAAGAAGGGGTTTATTAAACGATATGTAATTGCAGATGATGAATGCATATCAAAGAAAATATCATGAAAACAGAAAAAGTGCGAATCCAAACAGAAGGCCAAATCAATTACAGAAATGCTGTAAATCTTGATACAGGTGAACTACTACCTGTTGATTTTGCCCAATGGGTATGGATTGATTAGGAATTTTGTGAGGTAAGAGAATGAAGTGTGAAAAATGCGGAAAGCAAATTGATGAAGTAAAAATTGACGTATTCACAAGAGAAGGAAAAGACATTCTTGTGCTTGTTCCTATCATCGAATACGAAAATGGTGCAGTCGGCATTGAAACAGATACAAATTGGTGTGGATATGATTTAACACAGGAAGAACAAGCAGATTGTATAACATGCCCTTGCTGTGGATTGTTCCCTTTTAAGAACGACGAAATTCAAACACACGAAATACTAAGAGTGGTGTGTTTTAAAGAATAGGAATTTAGCGAGGTATAAAAAAGTATGGAGACAAATCGAATCAAGTTAAAAGACTTTTTGACATTATTTAGTGAAGATACATTGGTAGATATTGTATATCACAGTTTGTCAGAGTGTGGATTCACAGCAAGAGAATTATTTATTAAAAGACCAGAATTAGAAAATACATACATAAAAACGAAAGGAATAGATATCTTTGAGGGTAATTTAGATTACATTCTGGCAAAAAATTCAGAAGTACGTAAAGGTGAATTTTTTGAAAGTGTTAGAAAAAATGAGTATGCATATTTGATAATCGAAGTAGAAGATTAGGAATTTAGGAAAGGTGAGTAGAAGCTTATGACAGTAAAAGATTTATTATCCATAACTGGTGGTAATACCAATTTTGTAATCCAGGGAACAACCGAAAAAGATAAAATTGTTCAGCTTGCTTATGGCAAAGTGGATGAAATTAAATTTCCTTTGATTCCGTATGGAAAGTATAATATCGAACATGTGTCCGTTGATGAAAACATGTTGTATATCGTATTGGATAGTGCTATTAATTTCGCTGAGATTAACACGGAAACAACATGCATTACGCACAGTAATTTTGTTGGTTATTTAATCAACTAAACTGAAATAATGATGAGTAAACAAATTTGAAAAAGGCGACGTGAGTCGTCTTTTTTTATTGCACTTCCAGTCTAATTCATAATATAATAAAAGTGTTCAGAAAATACCGTTCAAGAAGGAGATGCATCATGCCTCGCAATATTCAAAAACAAATTAGCTCCAGAATTATAGTAGCATTATTAGATATCTACGGAAAATCAAAATATGCACATGATGATGATTGTACAGAATACATCAGTTATTTCGATAAACAAAATCCGGGAGCAACACTCGTCATTGATTTGAAATATAAGAAAGATAATTATGAGCCGTATATTGAAGTACGCTTATCAGATAAAAAAGGGCGAATCGTACAGACTGATTGCTATGAAGTATTATTTGAAACGGATTTATATCAAATATCGACACAGAAAAAAGGTTGCGATATAGAATATATTGATGAAAAAGTTGCATATGTAGGTAGTCGTAAAACGGAATCAAAAGCTGAACTGGAAAAGAAAATGAAAGAGCTCGTAAGAAGAAATAAGCTTTTAGAGGAACAGAATAACAGGCTTATGAAAAATTCTGAACAGGAATTTCTGAACAGCCATACTTATATAGAAATGAATGAAAGAATGCAGTTTATTGAAAAAATGAACAAGCTGACAGAAAGTGCATTAGCAATAGAAAAATCAAAACAACTGCAAGGATCAGACAATATAGCACAGATTTTAAAAGATAATGAAGAAATGCTGGCTCATTACTCAGAAGAAGAATATTTTGTTGGAATTACAAGAAATTGGAAAAATGCATGGGAATGTGAAAAACTTCAAAAAGAAATAAATCGTTTGAAAGGACAAATTAGTGCGTCCTCTATTATTATGATACAAAAGGATGATGAAATTAAAAAGATGCATGCTACTATAGCAAAATTGCAGAAGCAATTGAAAGATAAAACAACAGTTGTAGATAATTTATGTAGCAATGAGAAAGCAATAAGTGATGTAAAAGTTGAAGAAGCAGAATTTCAGATTCTACAGAGACAGAAGGAACGGGAAAAGCAATACAAAAAGCGTGGCCGGAAAACAAGTATAACAGAGGAAACAGCTGTATTAATTAATACTCTACGAGAAAAAGGATATAGTATAAGAGATATTGCAACACAGACATCTCTTAGCGTTGGAAGTGTACATGCTTTTCTTAAAACGCAAATAATGAACGGTAATAAATGAACATGACAGAGATATTTTTCCATATTGCAAAATTGTAATATGCATATTATAATACGAATATAAAATTTCATTTTGTAAAATACATTTAGCAGATAGAAGCGAAAGCCTATCTGCTTTTTTTGGCATAAAACAATTCGCTTACGCGGTTTAAATAAATATTAAAAATTATTAGAAATCAATTTTGTAGTCTATTAGGCAGAAAGGAAGGATATCATGTACCCAGAATATCATTGTGGAAAGAACCCAGAAGTTGTATGTACTGCAGCAACATATGGAGCATTAGATTTGCCATGTAACACATGTCAAGAATGGAAAAAAGAAACCGATAAAATAGTAAATAGCAAAGTAAAAACATATATTGCAGTTGCGGACTGCTATTATTTGCGAAATACACAGATTCTGTGCCCTGAAGGAAAAACAATTCCAACAGATACAGAAACAGATGACTTTTGCAATGTATACGAAAATAATGAAAATTGGAAACATTTAAGGAAGGATGCATATTTGGGCTACTACAAGTGGTCTGTGGAAGATATGGAAGGGTTAAAATTATATGTTGCAAAGAAGAATGGACTGGATGTAATGACCATAAGCGTATTTCCGGTTGAAGATTAGCATATTGCAAAATTTTATTGTGTATATTATAATATGCATATAATAATTTCATTTCAAAAAAACAACATTTAGCAGATAGAACGAAAGCTCTATCTGCTTTTTTTCATGCCAAAATCAATCAGGAATTCATCCTGTTTAAATAAATCCCAATAATAATATAAAAAAAAAGAAAGAAGGAATTTTAACATGACAAATTTGGAAAAACTGTATGAAATGAGTAAATCATTGGATGCACAACTTGCAGAAATCAATTCAGATCAGAAAGTGATTGAGACTGAAATTAAGGAAAAAAGGAAGACTCGATGGGAAGAAATATTTGATGACATATTATCCCTTAGAAAGTATTCTCGTTACCTTGATACAGGAATTTCACTATATGGTACTGATAAAACAACACTAGGATTTGAAATCAGAGAGAACTTTATCATGGTTATTTCATGGTCACATTTCTACGATGGAGGTGGAAAACGTCCGGAACCATATTTGGACACAATGTTCTTTGCTATTTACAAGGATAAGCCATTTTACACCACATCTCATTATGAGAGATGGATGGAATATGTCTTACAAGCTGCAGAGAACTGGTCTACGGTATTTCCTGAAATGCAAAGAAGACTGGAAGAAAAGATGAAGCGAGATATGCAGAAGAAGGTTATTCAGGCAGAAGAGAAACAAAAACGTCTGGATGCAGAGTTGTTTGCAATCAGTTCATAGTATTCAAATGAGAAAGGAAAATTTGTATGGATTTTCAAAAGGTAAAAACAGCTTTAAAAGAAAAAATATCGAATACCAAATACTTCGATAATAAGACATTTCAAATTATTATGAAGGACAGAGAAACTGCAGAAGAAATTGTAAAGTCCGGCGGTAATGCGCAGGATTTTTATAAAATTTCCGAAACATCAAAAACAAAGTTCTATAGAGAAAACAGTGGAGCATATTGCGAACTATTATCCATTTTTGCAGAACAGAATTAGAGGTGAAATATGAGTAATAACGGCTATGTAATCATGAAGAAAGGCTGGCCAAATGATACAGAGGTTTGGTCGGAAGATGAAGAAGATGATGCAAAAATAGTTTTGACCATGCTGGAACAGGATAATCCCGAAAATAGGTACTATGTTAGACCGGTAACTGATAGGGAAGTTTATCAAGCAGTACTGGCAAAATCAGAAGCAATGTAAGAAAGGAAAGTAAATATGGGAAACTATAGTGTAGAAGAAATTAAAAAGAAATTGAGGGAAATCAATGATGTTACTGATAAGGTAGGTGAGTTGATTTTTGAAGAAATTAATGATGTTGGAAACAGCACTACGGAAATGGGAAAGGGCGTATATAACGTCCTTTCAAATTGTAAAACAGAAGAAGAACTGAAAATAGCAAACGATATGCTTATCGCTATCTGTGGGTGGAGTATCAGTACTATTCTGGAAAATGTTGAGAAACGCGATGCCAAAGGGCATGTGTGGTTATCCGTATGGTAGTAAGATGAATAATAACAAAAAGGAGGATGCAGGGTACCTAAGACATTAGGATACCCTGTAACTATTATATGAATGAAATATGTAAAATCTTAGAAAATGATGCAACATTTCGTTATCAATTACTTGAACGTATGCGAACAGATTGCGATTACTATTTGGGTTATGGCAATCGAAACGCAAATAATTTATGGGCAGGAAATGAAAAAACACAAATTGAATATATGAAAGCTTTGTATCAGAGTTTTGAAGTAAAACCGGAATGGCTGACATATAATCAGATTCTTGTGTACGAAACAAAAATGACCAGAGAAGATTATGTGTTACATACAAGATGCTTTGAAAGCTTCCTAGAGCATTTCTTAATTGAATATCATGCATCTGTATGTGATGCGGATGTCGAACTTCTGCACGATAATATCGACCTGATTAATGGACATCTGACAGATGATATTTCAGAAGATGAAATAGAAAAAGCAGTTGCTGAATTCATGATTCATATATCTGACTTCATAGAAGAGTTGCCATCCTATCAGAAGATAAAAATCGAAGAAAAATTAAAACCATTTGCAGGATATAAGGATTTATATGGTGGAATAGCATTACATTTAACAGATCATGATGAGATATTTACGGTGTCATTCGGAGACGGTACAAATATCGAAGAAGGTTACGATGATTATCTGTATATAGCTTACTACCACTACGATGAAGAAGTAGCAAAGAAAATGGTATCACAGGAATATGATGAATCCGACTGGCAGGAAGAGCTGGAAGAAATTAGCGGTGGTCAGCTGGATTTTAGGTATGATGACACAGATTATGACGAAGATATCACGAAAGCGGTATATGACGCACTCATGCTCATATATGGAGAAATTCCTTCATTTGAACCGTTAGTTTTATATCGTCATTAAAATATGTAAATCATAGGAGATACATAAAATGAAAGTAACATGTCTTAATTGTGGGATAAAAATGGAATTAACCAGGTTAGAACACGATGAAAGTAATCTGGAAGGATTCTATACATCCTGTTCAGAATGTGGTGCAAGTTTTGACATTACATTTAATCCAAAAGATACATTTATACTTGATGTTGCAAAAATGGCTGATTTTAAAGTATTAACTATGGAAGAGTTTTTGCATACATACAGCTATATTACGGAAGATGAATACGAAGCAACCAGATTATATCTTAATTGGCTTAAAGCTGACGATAGAGAGCCATAGATGTAAGAACGGAAAATAGTAAAATACCACACTCCTTTTGAGGGTGTGGTATCTAAACAAATATGCATAAAAACGAAAGGTGAAATAAGGTGAAAATATGGGACAGCGTTCACAGATTTATGTTAGATACAATGATGGAGACAAAAAAGGATTAATTGCAAATTATTACGGCTGGAATTATGGTGAAAGAATGATAAGTCGGGCAAAATGGGGTATTTACCATATCTTAGAAAAATTGAAATATGATCGGTATTACACAGATAAGACGCATGTAACGAAATTATCAAGAATCTTTGATACTAATTTCGATATGCAGGATATTGCTATAAGCTGTGATATCATTGCAGAACGTGCAGAACTATACCCTGAAGAAAACTTCAATGATAGTGTATTTTTAATGCAGGATAACAATGACGGTAAACTGCTGATAGATATTAATACCGATGGTGTTAAATATGCATTCCTGAACCGTGATGCTAATCTGGATCATATTATGGATGGTGAAGCCTATATGTGTTGGGATGATGAAGAAAATTGGAGAGAAAACAAGTATTTATCAAAAGAGGCTGTAAAGACCTGTGAAGATAATATTAAGTATATCTCCGAAAATGCAACACTTATGACAAAAGAAGAAGTTCTGGAATTTATCAACTATGATTATATGAAAGAAAATGCACAAGAATAAGAAGAAGTAATTAGGAGGAAAAACAAATGAATATAATAAGAAATGGTGTAGAAATTGAACTCTCTTATGAGGAATTACAGCAGGCCGTAAAAGAATTTGAGCAAAGAGAAAATATCTTTGCAACACAGAAATGGACGTTAGGGGATATCGAAGATATCTTGCATTCAGATGAGGATGTAGAATCCTTTACAGATGAAGATATTCGCAACATTTCTTTACTTGCAAAGGAGGAGCTAGAAAACTGCAGCGATAATTCAGAATTTATTCAGAATGTTGTTGCAAGATATTTCAACGAAAAATCAGATGTAGAAAGCATTATAGATAAGGAAAAAATAAGACAGATTGATATTACAAAGGAAGATATTCGTTGCACAGATGAATTGATGGTTAATGCAGACTACATTGATGCTACATACGAATTATGGTTTGATGTGGATCGGTATTTTGGAACTAACACAAAAGAGGATGACTCTACATGGATCAATTTCTATACGTGTTGGTATCCGGATGGAAAGATGACATCGGTTTGTGTTTTAGCAAGTGATGGAAAGGACACAGAAATTCCGTGGGAATTGACAGAAGAGGAAATTGAGTTTTTCCGTAATAAGATGGAATCATATTGTCAAGAACAGAACAATATGTCACTGCAGGAGATGTGGAATAGTCATAATAACGATGACAATGATGACAATGATGACATAATTAAAGCCATAGATGAAATCTATAACAACGATGAAGAAGGACTCTTTGGTTTTATTATAAGCGAAAACGACACCACATATGTTGATACTGGAAGTAGCCTGACTGCTCTGCACGCTGAAGCAGCGGCAGGTTCCCAACCTGAGTAACATCACTTAGGCAATCTTTATATCAAAGAGTCGGTTATCCGGCTCTTTTTTTATAAGATTCCGTTTGTTATAGTTATCAGCATATTTTACATGCTATAAAAGCATTTAGGGAATTTTACCACAAACCGCTCCGATGAGCAGCTTTACGTGGACGGATCCAGTCGAACCCGGCTACAGAATGAAAAGATTCATTCATTAACAAGTTACAAAATATTTTAATCCCATACTGGATGGGTATTTATGGTTACTGTTTATTAGTTCCCGGATACAGGCATCATGCGTCATCCGGAAGGAATCAAATGTTTCTAAGCAACGTGGTCTGTCCGTACTGTCATTGGCATCATTACTGTTCATGATAAGGAATGCAGAATATAAATCTCTCTGAATTTTATATCCGTCTATAAAATGGTATCGTTCAGACAGATTTTTCTTTTTGTAAATATCCTCTGCATGATTATACTGGCTTGCGCGGAATGTTACCGTATCAATGTAAATAAGGTTCGTACCTGCATAGCCAAGTTTTCGTTCCATGATACCAAGGAACATGGCAGGTGCCCTTGTCTGTATGGATGTGCCGAACCGTTTACGGGAACCGTATTTACCGTCAGGTTTGCGTTTTGCCTCTTTGGTACGTTTTGCCAGTCCTGTAAAGGACATCCTTTCCACTCTGACCGTGGCCCCATGCTGAAGGATTTCATTGGCAAGTGTTTCGTGAGACTGCTTTACGATGGCAGCACGCTTACGGCAGAGACTCTTATATTTCATATAAAGCTTACGGTATGTATGAGACTGTTCCCATTTGAGTCTGCCTTTTTTGACGGTACCATCAGGATTGTAATTGTTCGGATTCATGGCTCTACGGCTGCGGTCAAGCTTTCGTAACATGACACGTTTTTTCCGTTCAATGGAACCGGCTTCCTTTGCAAGTTCATCGAGTCTGCAGTAACCATCATCCGATACAACAGCAACAGTAGATGTTCCGATATCAATACCAGTTCTGCCGGTGCCAACAGTATGCATTGTCGGTGGCAGTCCTTCCAGTATCAGTTCCAAATAATAATGATAGCGTGTTCCAAGAGGTATTCTCTTAATACGGCAGTATTTGATACGGTTCTGTAAGGATTCCTGCGCATAGGTATCCCTTTTGTCATGTTGTACGGATATAGACAATCCATTCCATAGGAATCTGCCATCCTTATATCGGATACCCGTATTGTTATTCTTTCCTTCCAGGGACAGCATATCATCCTGCTTTTTGAAGTGAATGTACTTTCCATTGCCATAAAGGTTCTTTTCGGCTGCTTTCCATACAGCAGTGGCGATTTTCTGTGCAGTGAGACTGTCAATGTCCTTTGCATAACGGTGCTGCTGTTCCTTTACAAAGGCATGAAGACTGTATTCCGTCAGACCATAAGAAGAAACGGTATCCTTCAGTGCTTTTGTAAGGTGTGTATCCTTAACATTATGTTTCCTGTCCTTGAGGTACACAGAAAGAAGCTCCTTATATTGTTTATCATTTTGAAGTTTTCTTATCTGACGGATGCAATGACGGACAATCGTATTATAAATACGCTGTCCATACAGGAAACGCTTTTCCAGCACCACTTCATCATGTCTGGAAGTATTTAATTTTAAGGTCAAGACATAACTCTGTGTGGTAGTACGTTTCATGGAACAGGCTCCTTACTGATAATGATTTTATTTGTTAAGACTTGTTAAGTTAGGTATATAATAACATAATAACAAACAAAACGCAAACGCATGTTCTTTCGTTTGTAAATCGGGCAGTTATGACGTTTTCATCTGCACGCTGAGGCAGTGATAGCTTTCTCACTCAGCAGTTTTGTAAAGAAAAACCTATTAAGGATTTCTATAAATCCATTAAAGAACCATATATCCAATATGTAGGAATCTGTGCCGATGAGCCAAAACGTTTAAAATCCATGCATAAAGATGAAACAAAAGTGTCATTATTAGAAAAATATGGATATACAGAGCAGATGGCAAAAGAAAAATGTGAGGAATACGGTTTGTTAAGCCCGTGCTTGATCTTTTCAAAACGCGGAGGATGCTGGTTCTCCCTAATGCTAAATGCGCAGAGCATAGAAAAATCCGAGAATTGGACAAAAACACATGGGATAGATTTGTGGCATTAGAAAAAGAAAAAAATCTTGCCAATCCAAAATGGAATGTATATGGAGATGCCTTAGAAATAAGAGAACAAAAGCTGGCCGCTAACAATAGGCAGTTAACATTGTTTGATTATGATTTATAAAGAAAAAGGCGACGAAAGTCGTCTTTTTTTGTTTGGAAATACGTTGCGTAATATGCAGCTGTATGCTATCATAATTATATATTAATTTCATTTCATCAATCAACATTTAGCAGGTAAACCGTAGTGGTCTACCTGCTTTTTTTACGCTAAAATAATCCGCTTATGCGGTTTAAATAAATATTAATAAATAAAGAAACAATACAAAACCAGGGATATTCTCTGGTTTTTCTTAAAGGAGGAAAAAACAATGAGAATTAGTGGAAGTACAAGAGGTTTGACATTTTCTTTCCATGAAAATGAATGTTTTCAGGTAGGAACCAAATACAGATATGTCCTGGATAAAAGAAAGAACGAAATTATCATTCTTCCGGATGAAGCTGGAAAACTCAAAGTAAGCCAGAAAGGTGCACAAAAGAAACCATTATTTGATATCAGAAACAAGGAAGTCAAAGAAATGATTAGTGCTGCAGATTATATCGAGATTGAATTTCTTGAAAACCAAATCATCGCACACATCATCTGCTTGAACGCCTCTGTAGAAGGATTGTCCGACAGGGAACTTGTGGACTTGCTAGATAAACAGGGAAAGACAACGATTGAGTTACCGGAAGAAATCTTGCAACAGAATAATGGTGCATTGAAAGAACTTCTGACAGCGGCCGGATTATTTTCTGAAAAGCATGCTGAAGAATTAAGTTACGTTTTCGATGTTGCAAGTCTGTTTTCAGGTGCTGGCTTGCTAGATTACCCATTTAAAAAGGATCCGTCTTTTGATATTAAATTTGCATGCGATTTTGATAAGTCGGCATGTGAAACATACAGACAAAATATCGGAGACCATATTCTTTGTATGGATATGCGAGAGTTAGAACCTGAGCAGGTGCCATATTCTGACGTTATTATCGGTGGTCCATGTTGTCAGGGTTACAGCAATGCTAATAGAGCTTTAACCAATGGAGCCGTGGCAAAGCAAAAGAGACTTCTTATTGATGATTATATTAGAATTGTAAAAGCTAAGAAACCTCTAGTCTTTGTGATCGAAAATGTACCACAGTTTATTACCAAAGAAAATGGAATGTACTTGGAGCGAGTTCTAACAGAACTATCAGAGTACGAAATCACATATCAGGTAGTTTCTGATGTGAAACTTGGTGGCTATACAAAAAGACAGCGTATGATTCTTTGTGGAAGCAGGATCGGGAAAATTTATCTCCCGGACGTTTTACTTGAGAAAACAAAAACTGCAGGAGATGCTCTGTGTAAAGTTAACGATACATGGTTCAATTATAATGATATAACAAAAGCCAGCAAAGAAACACAAAGGAAAATGGCATTTGTAAGGCCCGGACATAATTACAAAGATATTCCAGAAATGAAAAATCTGGAACGTCATAGTTGTACTTATAAAAGACTATCCGCCGATGAACCAGCAATTACGATTGTTAATTGGCGAAAAGTTAACATTATGCCTCCAATCGGCAACCGGATTCTTTCTGTAAGCGAAGCCGCTGCATTAATGGGGCTGGACAAATCATTTAAATTTTTCGGTTCGCTAAATGACAAGCAACAGCAATGCGGAAACGGCGTCACGCAGGCAATTGCCACTTTTGTGAAAGCAATGGTGAAGAATGTGTTATACCAATATGCAAACCAAACATTAGTATAGGACGTTAATAAGGAGGTTTTGATATGAGAACAAAAATATTACATAAAGCAAAACTTATCATTACAGTAGAAAGTTTTAAAAACAAACCTATTGTAAATGATAATCCTCATATTACAATTCGTACAATTTCTGTTTATGATAATAGAACAAACAAATTTTGGAATGAAGAGAAAATAAAAAAAAGAGGAATTGAAAATTTTCTTAATGTAGAAGATTTGAAAGAAACTCTCAACTGGAATCTAAACGGAAATAGTGAAAAATATCAGTTTAAATGGGGGCAGAGCTGTAAAACAAAATCAGAAGGTAAAGCTTATGTCTTTGAATAAACAGCAATTGAATAATGATTTTAATAGTGAAAAGGAGAAAAAGGCATGAGGGCATATTTATTAGATGAAGGTGTTTTATTAACAAAAGAAGATGCAGAATATGAAGCTTATGCAACTGTCTATGACAAAAAATATGGTTACTATGATGAAGGACAATGCTACAAAGCAGATAAAACAACTGCAACAATTAATGCCAAAAGATATGTGGAGGATGGTGTTGAAAATACATATGCTATTGTATCAAATACTTGGCTTCCAAACGATTTTGATTTTGAAGAAGGCTACGTAGAAGATGAAAAATATAAATTAGAAGACGTAATTTATTCTGTAGCAAAAATTAATGGAGAAATTGTTGAAAATTTCTTAGGACTTCAGAATTAGAATTAAAAAGAGGAGACATATCATGTATACAGTAAAGAACAAACCTTGGAAGATATGGGTAGAAACATTTGATTCCAATGGCGAAAAAAATGGCTCATGGGTATCATCTGGATACAGCTATAAGCAGAATGCCGTAAGAGCTGCAAAAAAATTATACAACAGAGAAAGATACAGATGGATAGAAGCATTTAATGACATTTACATCCAAACAGAATGCTATGATTTTCCTAATCTAAAACAATGGAACTAAAGATATAAATAACCAAAACGACTTGCGATTCGCAGGTCGTTTTTTGTGCCTATAACAAGAAATTACGTATATTTGACACATTCTATTTGAGTGGTATACTATACTTACAAGGAGGTAGAATCTATGATTAGTTACACATATATTATCAACGAATGTAAGAAAAATGGATACCACATAATAGACATTCCTGTAATGAATGCAAAAGTAGCTATCAAAACATCAGGTAAGAAGACTCGCAGTAATATGATAGTTCTTTGTGATAACTCTAATGATAATATCCTAACAGATACAAATCTTGAAGAAATTGACAAAGTAATAAAGAATGTTAAATTTATAGATTCACGTAAAACAGTACATTGTCTGTACGTAGTGCTGGATAAAAACAGAAAATGCAACTATAAAAGGCGGAATACCGTATGCATAAACCGATATACACATGCTATTAAACGTGCTAGAATTGATAAGGAGCTGGCACGGGACTATCAGTTTATGGAAATATTGGTAAACGAGCATATGTCTGCAGAAGAAAATGCGAAAATAAGGTTGGGTATACCAAAGGAACCATACAGCATAAAAGCAACTTATATATTAATGGCGTTAAATTTGGCAGCTTTTTTCATATTGCAGAATGCGGATAAATTTGGTGTAAGTGGATATTACCTGTTCAGTAAAAAAGAGCATTACCGTATTATTACCTATATGTTCGCACATGCAGGAGCTTTTCATTTACTCAGCAATATGGTTTCCCTGTATATAATCGGCAGAATTTTGGAAAAGAATATCGGTTCGGCCAAACTGTTTTGTCTGTATTTTACATCTGGAGTATACGGTGGGATTTTCACATCCTTAATACATGGCAGTAACATTACAGTAGGTGCATCCGGTGCTGTATGCGGATTACTTGCAGCATTATTAGTAGAAACACTATCAGTACACCCATTAATGCGTACAGTGGCAGTCAAAAATGTGATTATTTCTGTAATTATGATAATTGTAAGCGGATTATTCATGAGTGGAAGAGTAGACACAATATGCCATGTCGGAGGAATGGTCGGTGGTGCTTTATTCATGAAAATATTCTCGCTATGCGATAAGTTAGAATCAAATAGCAGACATGTTGTATTGCAGAAAAAGATTAATGTACAAAACACAAATAATAACTCGCACAACATGTTTAAAGTCTAAACATTTCTAAATAAGTATGTGCATAATGATTTATAAATTGTGGTTGGATAAGAAAAATAAAAACTTGGTAAAACTGAAAATTTGATAAGGATAAAAATAAATTATGAAGGTCAATAGATTGGACAAAGTACGATACAAGAATAATATAGCTTATGTACATCATATATCACAAGTAGGTTTTACACTGACAGCATGGTTATATGGTATACCAGAGGAAGAAAGAGAAACAATATGTACAGAAGAACCAGTGTATATGCAAGATATTGTAAAATTACAGAGAAATACTTGTTATGATGATTTCTTACAAGGCAAAGTTGCAATTCGTAACTTGTTCCCATCCGATGAACAAGAATTGATAGAAGTGTGCAAAAATGCAAATATAGACTTTTCGCAAGCAAATCTTGATTGTTATTATAAGAAATGCTGGTATATAAAAAACAATGAATTGAAAACTGTTCAATCCTTTTTAGATGCAAAAGATGATGGAATTGAGAATTATAATTGCGATATACTTGAATATATACGAACACATGAGATAGAGTAAACAACAGATAAAATACACAATAACAATTGAATAGAAATTTACCTAGAAATTGATTGTATTTAAAAGAGTTTGCGTTATAAAAAGAAGCAGGCTCTTTTTTTTATGGATTCAAAATTGGTTTGATATATCTATTGGCAGATTACCCAGACTGAATATCAGTTGGGGTAACTCATCCGTACAATCATTTTTATCTCTACTATTTATATTGACACTCCCAATGATAAATCTACCGAGAATATGTACTTTTTGCGATTTGACATATTGTCTTTTAGTGGTATACTATACACAAAGGAAGTAGAACATATGAACGATTTAGAGAAAATTAATGTAAAATTTATCATACCAAAGTTTGAAAATAACGAAGGATATTGTATCTATCTATACCGCAATATTGATTCAGATGAAACAGTAACCTGTACCGGACATTACCTGCCCAAAATTAAAAATATGTCATATGAAATGCATGGAACATGGATTAAAACGCAAAAATATGGAATGAATTTCCAGGTGAGTTCCTGTGATGAGATAATCGGTACAACAGAAGAAAGTATTGTTGCATACTTATCAAGCGGACAGATAAAGGGTATAGGTAAATCACTTGCTCAAAAAATATATGATGCTTTTGGAACAGATAGTATCCGAGTGCTGGACGAAACACCGGAAAGACTTTATGAACTTCCACGAATGGGGAAAAAGACAGTAGAAAAAATAGCAGAATCCTTTAAGGAAAGTCATGTTTTACGGAAAATCATAGAGTTTTTACTGCCATTTGGAATCACATCAAAACAGGCAGTAAATGCATGTAAAAAGTTGAATATCAGAGATGTGGAACATATTAAAAGCAATCCATATCTTTTATGCCATGCACACGGAATAACCGTACATACCGTAGATGCTATTGCAAAGAAGTGTAATTATCCAGAGAACAGTAAAGAACGGTTACTTGCACACGCCCTACATATCCTATATGAAAATGAAACTAACGGTCATACTGGTATGGAGATTAATGAATTTGGTATAGAACTGCTGAAATCACTACATACACCATTCTTTACGAAGCAGAATATCAGTAATTACACCATTGAGTTAATAAAGAGTGGAAATCTCACCTATAAGAAGATGGAACGCCCGGAGGGAACAAGAGGTATTATATTCCGAAAGAAGCTGTATGAACTGGAAAAAGAACTAGCAGAAAAACTGATACGATTGTCACTATGTAAGCAAATACCTCATGAAAATTGTGACAGAAATATTGCAGACTATTGCTGTAAATATAGTCTGATGCTCGATAAAGACCAGTACCAGGCAGTTATCAAAGCAATTAAAAATTCCGTTACCGTTATTACCGGAGGACCCGGATGTGGTAAGACTACAATTATTAAGCTGATAGCAAATTATCTTGGAGACCATGAAAGAGACAGAACCATATATTTCATGGCACCATCCGGAAGAGCAGCAAGACGAATTACAGAAAGTACCGGATATTATGCTACAACCATACATAAAGCCCTTATGCTGACAGCAGAAGAAATACCGGGTAATGATGAAGAAGTTGAATTTGAAAACTGTACCATTATCATTGATGAATTTTCCATGGTAGATGTATATCTTGCTAAATTATTGGTGGATGCCGTGGCAAAAGGATGTCGATTAATCTTTGTCGGAGATCCTAATCAGTTGCCTAGTGTCAAAGCAGGAGCTGTCCTAAGAGACATTCTTAACAGCAATGTAATTCCCATTGCAAGACTGACGCAAATCCACAGACAGACAGAGAACTCCATGATTTATACAAATGGTGAAAAAATCAAAAGTGGAAAGCATGATATACAGGAAGGTTCTGATTTTCGTATTATGGATTCTTCATCACCACAGGAAGCAGAAGAAAAGATAATCGAAAGATATATGTACTATGCAAAAGAGTACGGTATAAAAAATATATACTGTATACTTCCATGTAAGGAAAGAGCTGCAGGCGTAAATTCTATGAATCAGATTTTGCAAGATAAAATCAATCCTTTTAAAAGCGAAGACGAGGAAATAACGATTGGTGGAACAACATACCGCATAGGAGATCCTGTAATGCATTTGAAAAACAGTGATGAAGTATCGAATGGAGATATCGGGTATGTAACTGCTATAAAGTACAAAGAGGACAAGCGTGTACTGATTGTAACATACTTTGGTGACACAGCTATAGAATATACCACAGATGAAGCGGATCAGATAACACTGGCATATGCATTCACGGTACATAAATCACAGGGAAGTGAAAATAAAATTGTTCTAACATTTTTATCGCAGACAATTGGAAAACGAATGCTCAAACGAAATCTTTTAAATACAGCAATAACAAGAGGTTCCTTCATGGTAGAACTTTTCACAACCGGAGATAATGCAATATTCGATGCCATTGACAATGATGATACAGACAGACGCATCACATCTCTTACATATCATTTAATGTATTATGCAGGAGAATTCGTTCAAGTATAGGAAAGGGATGGTAATATCAATACAAATGAAATTAATCGATATGCAATTAATATAGCAGAAAGTTATCTAAACTTGACTGGTAAGGGAGACAATGGGAAATACGGAATAACAATAGATGATTATCTAAAGATACGTACTGTTGCTGTTCAGGAATTATCAATGGGTGTTCAAATTGAACACAATTCCAATATGATAACAGAACAAAAAATACCTTCCACTCACACAGTTCAAGTAAACCATACACCTAGCCATGTAAAAAATGAGCAAAAGCACCCATCAACTTACAACAATAATAGCAGTACAGTTGAGGCAATAGAATCAGAAATCAGTAAAGAAGAAGAAGCTATCGCAATTCTTAATGCAATAGCTGATTAGAGGTTTGGAGGAAAAACATATGTTGTCTTTAGAAGAAAAATTACAGCTTTGGATAAAAATCACCGGAATTAATCCCAATGAGGAACAGAAAAGGTACACGATATACTTTAACGATCGGTTAAGCGATTACGATATTCGGCAAATGGATGAAAAAATAAGAGAAGCATTAGGTTATGATAAAACAGGACTTTTTGCAGAAGCATATTTATGTCACTTTTTCAAAAGATACATTAAACAAAGAGGATTTCATCTGGATGAGTATATCGCAAATCCCTCTATAAAAGAATATTTGGATGATGTATGTCTTTTGAATCAAGAATTGCAGGAAAGTGATGCCGAAAAGTTGATTTCCGAGGAAGCCCATAAAGCAATGGCATTCTACGGATTAAAATCCCATGAATTAACAGTTTTTGATATTGCAGAGATTCGTACCTGCGCAAATAATTGCATAGATAAGAATCTGCATACCCTTCAGTTTTCAACAGGGCCAACACAAAAAGATGGATTTAAAATGTCTAAAGAAATCCGCATGTACCAAGACCTCAATGCGCTTATTCTGTCCGCTGCAAAGGGGAACGTGGACGGCGTATCTATGGCATATATCAGAGATGAAAAGGAAATAACCCATAGCTACTTTTCTTTTGTCATTAAGAACGGCAAAAACTTATATCTACTTACAGATAAACCGATATTTGCACATCCATTGCAGAGTACTTACAGCCGTTGCCCCGGTAGAGATATGTCTCGACGTATCGAAGGTAATTTGTTCCCATATGATACAGTTGCAAATATAGATGTATCAGATCTATGGGATAGTGGAAGATATGGTACTAAGGAAAAGGGTACAAATCTTTCAACCATACTGCGAGAGAATAATGGAGAAGAAAAACTTTTTGAGGTTATTGGCACTATTGATAGCTTGGAACAAGCAGAAGCTTTTTGGTTTATTTTGATGATTTCTCTAATTAAAGAAAAATTTTACGATAAAGAAGTTCCTCAACTTACCTTATCATATACCGGAAATCAAATTCAACACCCAGCTATTGAGAAGACAGAGAATGCATTAGTTGTACAAAGCACCCTTCCTTCTCTTTCTATGGAACGTATTACTTTTGCAGATATTGAAGATATTACATTTGACCATTACTATGAAGAGCATTACAAATCAGACTGGAACTATTATTTGGTTGAGAGATACAAGGACCGCATCAGCGAAGATGTGTTAAATATCCTCAATGATGAGAGTATCCTTCTTTTGCCTAACCACAAACATTCAAAGAAAAGAGAACTTCACCCTTTTGATATCGTAAACGAATGTGGAACATCGGAAGAACTTAGATATCGTCAGAAATGGATTGGTAGATACAATTACGCAAAATTTATCAAAGCATGTCTTCAAAAGGATTATGACGAAAACTGCACAAAAATCTACGATGATATTAAGCACAGAATTGAAACCAGACTGGAAGATATTGTTATTATGTTTTTGCAGAACAAATTGGTAGACAGAAAAGCTGTCAGTCATCATACATTTGACCATGTTTTTGAAGGAGAAGAAGTAATTATCGGCAAAATAATAAGTTTTGATAAATGGTGGAGCAAGAATCCTTCAGCAAAATACCAATTTGGAAATACATCAAGACATGGAAACAAAGCAGATTACCGGTGTTCCATTACCGGCGATGCTCCGGGAGTAGTTCTTTATGTAAAACCAAGTACCATCTATGCACTATGTCAAATTTGTAAATGTGAGGTATCGGATTTACCAGTATTTATTCAGCATTGGTCAAAATCAAGACATTATTGTGGCAATCCAAATCTCAGCAATATTGATCCCGTTGCATATCTCTTAAAAGATGATCCTTTTAATGATATGGAATTTTCAATTTCTATAGTTTTATCTAAAAAAGAATACTTAAGATTATGTGGTATAGCCGAAGTAGAAGCAAAAAAGTTTTGGTTAGAAGAAAAACCATTATGCTTGGCCGAAGATAAAGAAATTTGCTATGGAGATTGGAAGTACGACTGGGAAAAAGGAAATCTACTTAAGAAAAAATGTATTAAGTGCAAATACTATAAAGAAAATGTAAAGCAAAGTCAAGAAGAATAATATAATCAAAAATGCAAAGATAATTAAACAAATAGTAATTTGCTGGAGGATTAAAAACATGAGTAAAAGTGAGTATGATTTACATTTAGATAATATTTTAAAAATAGTAAAAGCAAAAGGTATACTTGTTGAAACCATGAAGAAAGGAACTTCCTTTGTCTTTGAAAAAAGAGAACAATACAAGAAAGATTTGGGTGCAGTGCCTGTTAAAAACATATTTGGAACTATTACAAATGTGTATGTAGTATACGAAGATTATGATGGAACTATCAAATACTATGATTATCCACAGTTTTCTAAAAGGAAAAACAGGAATAATACTCCAAATAGGAATTTAAGCGGCAGTAGCTCAGTTTGGTAGAGCACTCCTGTACAGCATTGTAAAAACATGTAAGGAACTGTGCAGGTGTTGTCGTGGGTTCAAATCCCACCTGCCGCACCTAAAACAATAAACATTTAGAGGATCAATATGAAACATATGCGTACTAAAAAACAAAAATGTAACAAGTCTTATCCAATATCTAATGCTTTATATAAAAGAATAAGAGAAGAGAAAATTCAAATTGAATATAAAGACACGGGCAAAAGAGCAGATTACTGTTTAATTGCTGGTGCAGAGGAAAAAGCAACTATCTATATACCCGAACAATGTTTGCAAATACAGAGCTTGCTGGAAATACAGTGGGATATTGCACATGAACTTGGACATTATTTGAATTGGAAAGATGGACACGAACCAGATAATGTTTTAGAAAAAGAGCGATTGGCCTGGGATAAAGGAGAGGAAATTTTAAAAGAGTGCGAGATTCCTCTATATGCTCCAGATGGCGAATGGGTAATAGCAAAAACCTTTCATGAAGAAGTAGGAAGATGTCTAGGCACATATCAAGTCTCTAAAATCATGGTAGATGGAAAAATCTCAGAAAAAATAAAATACATTATAAAAGAAATGTTAGCATTTGTAGTAAATGGACTTACTATATACTATGCAACAATAGGGGTATTGGGAATGGCAATAAGCTCAGAAGAACGGACGCTTTTATTTAACGCCAATATACTTAATTCTTTATTTTGGTCTGTTTTAGGACTTTATATATGTTCATTCATAATAAAAAAATGGCTTATGTTTAATCGTAATAAGAGCTAAAAATAGAATTTAGATAAGGAATACAAAAAAACACGAAAAAGAACCATAGAAAAATTAAGACATAGAATTATGCAACAAATTCTATGATAGAGAAGAAGAAACGGAGGAAAAACAAATGGGTGAAACATACGTAGCAGTAGATTCGGGAAAATATGGAACAAAAATGGCAGTATACGATGTAGAAAAAGGAGAAACCAAGAAATTCTGCTTCCGAACAAAGATAAGTGATGGCTTTTTCGAAGATGACGCAATAGAAACCGCAACATTCATTGCGGAAATCGATGGAAAAGTATATAAAATCGGAAACGGAGCAAAACAGCAAGCTACTTTGGAAACCAGTAAGAAGACAGAAACGCACAAGATCACAACACTGGCAGCCATTGCAATGGTTGTAAATCCTCATGAAGTTGATAATGTACATGTAGCAATCGGTATACCGGTAAATGAATTTGCCGTCGTATCAAAAAGAAATGAATACAGAGAGTATATTCTTCCAGATGGTGAAATCGAAGTAAAATTGAAAACAAAAAATGAACAGGATCCGGAGACTATCAAATTCAAAATAGTTACAAAGCTTGTATGCCCGGAATCCAGTGGAGTTCTATACCTTAATCCGGTGAAATACAAAAATTCTACTACCGGTGTACTAGATATCGGAAATCTCAATCTAAATGGAACATATTGGAATGGATTTGATTTGGACAGTGATTATAATATCACTGATGAGTTGGGCGGAAATATCTTAATATCTGGTCTCAGCCAGCTCCTTTCTGCAGAATTTTCAAGATGTGATGAAAATAAGGTTGCATCCATTTTGATGAAGCCAAAGGAAGAGCGCATGCTGGTACCTACACATAAAAATATCGAAGTCGAAGAACGCAGCAAAGAAATTATAACAAATTTTCTACTGCAACATGTTCGTGAAATCAGAAGACGTTGTGACACAAAGCATTGGTCCTTAGACTATATGGATTTAGTATTCATCGGGGGAACTACAAAACTTCTAAAAAATGAAATCATAGAAGTATTCGGAGAAGAAGTGACTATTGCGGAAGAAGGTAGTTACGCCAATGTACTCGGCTTTCTTACCAAATTATGCAGTCGTTGCCTAAACATTCTCATTCCCACTGCAAAAGATGAAGTAAACAAACTGGCAGAACCCGAAAAAATAGCATAATTTTTATAATTCTATCAATTATAAAGATACTACAAAGCGAGACAAATACCTGTCTCGCTTTTTTGACAATTTATATATTTGTGGTATACTATACATGTAGATAGGAGAAGGATTATACTATGCTATTATCAGAATTAGGTATTAAAGAAAACAGAATAAAAGCATTAGAAAAGAAAGGATTTCATACCGTTAAAGATGTACTGGAGTTCTTTCCAAGAACATATTATGATTTTCGTATGCCGAAGCCATTAGTACCTGAAAACAATGGCTTGTTTTGTAGTGTGATCGGAAACCTTGAAAAAGTAGAAACACAGAAAACAAATGAAACCCTTATGGTAAAAGCAAAAGTTTATGATAAGCAGACAAACCGTAAATTACATGTCATGTGGATAGGCGCATATTATATCTACAAAATGATAAAGCCATGGGAAGCAGAAGATATTATAGTCTGTGGTAAGCTTACATACAACTCAGAATACAACAGCTATCACATGAATAATCCTATCGTATTTAGTAAAGAAATAGAAAAAGAACAAAGGATTTATCCAGTATATAAGAAGATGTCCGGCATTTCACAGGATTATATGGATGCCTTAATCTATAATTCAATAGATAGTATCTCTGATACTACACCTAAAGAACTTGTTACAAAACATTGTCTCATGGATAAAAAAACGGCTTATCAGACCATGCATGCTCCGATTGATTTTAACACCTATAATAAAGCAAAAGCCCGTTATGTATATGACGAATTATTAGAATTTGCTATTCAGGTAGAAATCAAGGAACGCGAAATATCCAAAGGCTCTTTGTTTAATATAAAGTCTCTCAAAAATACCAATGATTATATTCGCAATCTGCCATTTACATTATCGGACAGTCAGAAACATGTTATTCAGGAAATGCAGGAGATGGCAAAGAATGGTCAGAGAATAAATGCACTTGTTCAGGGAGATGTTGGTTCTGGGAAAACAGTAGTCGCATTTGCCATGATGATGTCTATGGCAGATTCCGGCTATCAAAGTTGTCTTATGGCTCCAACAGTAATTCTGGCCAGACAACACTATGAAAGTTTATCAAAAGCAGCTGCAAATTACGGATATAAAACAGCTTTCTTATCCAGTGATTTAACAGCAAGGGAAAAGAAGAAAATTTTAAAAGAGATAGCGGATGGTGAATATACCTTTGTAGTAGGTACACATGGAGTCCTTGCACCAACCACAGTCTATAAAAATCTGGCCATGGCTATTGTTGATGAAGAGCATAAATTCGGAGT
Source organism: Lachnospiraceae bacterium (assembly GCA_036310845.1). Classification (GTDB taxonomy): domain Bacteria; phylum Bacillota; class Clostridia; order Lachnospirales; family Lachnospiraceae; genus COE1. The sequence goes on from JAXJRB010000068.1 coordinate 24,166, forward strand.
AGAACAGAGACAGATTCTTACAGGCAAGGAAAAAGAAGGAGTGCACAGTATTTCTATATCCGCTACGCCAATCCCTAGAACCATTGCAAATGCGTATTACGGAAACAGTATTCATATTTATGATTTAGAAGTTCCTGAAGGCAGAAAACCAATACAAACTGCCATATTTAACAACAACATTAAGATTCAGGAATTTATCCGTAAGAAAATTAAAGAGGGGCAGCAGGCATATATTGTAAGTCCATTTATTACGGATCCTGACGAACAATACAATATAGAAACAGTAGAAATGGCAGTAAAAGAATATGAAAAAGCTTTTGCAAATGACAATATACGTGTAGCATGTATTACTGGCAAAATGAAGCAAGAAGAATCCGATGCAATTATTTCCGATTTCGCAGACGGGAAAATACATATTTTAATCGCAACAACGATTATTGAAGTAGGTGTAAATGTTCCTAATGCAAATGTAATTGTCATTAACAATGCAGAACGCTTTGGACTAGCCCAATTACATCAGCTTCGAGGACGTGTAGGGCGTGGAAACGCTCAAGGATACTGCATCCTAAAATCATCTGAAAAAGAGAATCCGAGACTGCAGACCATGTGCAAAACAACAAATGGTTTTGAAATAGCAAAGGCAGACATGGAGCAGCGTGGCGGTGGTGATATTTTGGGAAATGAGCAGTCCGGAAAGAACAAGTATATTGATATGATTATAAAGCATCCCAAAATTTACGAAGCTGCAAAGGAGGATGCAAAAATAGTAGTTGATAACGAATGGCAGGCATATTGTGTTGTTTCTTAAGAAAGGACGGGTTACAAAAAGATGCATACAATTAATTTATGTTACGGTATGGATGCCGTGTGTGAATGTGCGTCACTTACAAAACGCACACCTGGTATGATTACATTTTTAGTAGGAAAAGAAAGAACTGGAAAAAGCACATTATATCAGTTGGAAGCAAATCAGGTATTGGAGCAGACATCTAATCATGTTATATTCGTAAATCCATCTGATAATATAGACTATTCCTATTTTGAAGAAAATCTAGCCTTTAAAGGAAGAGTAAAAGTTATAACGGAAAACCTAACTTCTTCAATCGTGGAAATAGCAAAAGAAACACTTTTACATCCTAATGAAATTAGATGGATTTATATTGACTATGCAGAGCCACTAACTCCGGCAGAACAGGAAAAATTATATTTTCTATGTCAGATAGCAAAAAGAAAAAACTTAATTATAACCATATTACTGAACAGCATGAAAGCGTTCAAAGAATCAGGAAAATACCCATACGTTATGTGGAGTTACATCCGGAATTACATTATTACAGAGCTAGATGATATTGATGCACATGAAAGAGATACTCTTTTTTATCTGACACCGAATCAACTATTATATCAGTATGCATCTAATAGTAAGGAATGGAACACTTTTGAAAATATCGGAAGAAACGGCATTATTGTAGATCATACAAAATTTATTCATGAATTTGAGCAGAAAAAACACAGTTTGCGGTGTATTATGATATAGTCATGATAAAAGGTATTTTATAAAATTGGAGGTATAAAAATGCAGATTAACTCCGTTTCTAATTAAGAGTGGGAATAGCAGTATGAGGCTAAAAATTAAAACTGATTTCCGGACTAACTTGCCTGCAAGTAATCAAATCAAGAGAAATGTTCGTTAATAGATGTGATATTAGATATAGATTTGCTGATTAAGGGTTTATTTTGTAAATTTTCTTCCATAGTAGATTTGTAAACTCATAACGAAAGGAGAAATATATTTATGGGTATAGAATATAAGAAAACAAAAATATTTAAGTCAGAGGAATTAGTTAAACTATTTACATCGGTGGGATGGGTTGAAGAAAGTGCCAAATATCCAAATAGGTTAGGAAATGCAATGTGCAATTCAAGCGCTGTGTTTAGTGCATGGGATAATGATAAACTGGTAGGGCTGTTAAGCGCGATAGATGATACAATGCATGCATATGGAATTTATCTTCTGGTTGATCCAGCTTATCAAGACCAAGGTATCGGAAAAGAGTTGTTCTTAATGTTTGAAGAACGATATGAAGGCTATAAAAAAGAATTTAAAACGGTAAAAACGCAAAAATATTACGAACAATTTGGATATGTCGTTGATTCTGTTGGAATGGTGAAGAATGATTTGCCAGGTTATGATATCTAAATTGATTCAATAAGGAGATATGGGATTATGAATACTATGATTATTAGCGCTTTTGCAGGGTGCGGTAAAACATATTTATTTGAAAAACAATGTCAACTTCAATTTCGGGATAGCAACGGATATGAAAAATGCTACAGTTTTTTAGATAGTGATAGCAGTAAATTTGAAAAGAAAGAAAACTGGGTAAATATGTATATAGAACATATTAAATCCAAAATTGGTACGGTAGATTTTATTTTTGTAGCAAATCACGACTGTGTATTGCAAGCATTAAAGGAATCCGGCTTACCATTTGTGGTGGTTACTCCTGATAATTCTCCGTGGCTCAATAATAAAGAGAGACAGCTTATTAAGCAACAATGGTTTGGACGTTTTGTTTTAAGAGATAATAGCCACATTTCCGATTTTCAAGTTTGGTTAGAGCACCTAAAAGATCGATATGATGAAAAGACATCCTTAGAGCATATTGCTCAATATAATCCTGTCGCTCATTTTACTTTAAAAGAAAATCAATACCTGTCGGATATTATTGAGGATTTATATTGGAAGAAGGAAAGACACTCAAAACAATATTGTTATTAAAATGTATTATAAAATTTATAAAGAAAGGCGAATAAATGATTTTTTTTATTTCTCAGGGATTTATCATAGTAGGCTATCTTATATTTCTCATCCTTGTACCACTCAACAAACAATATTAAGTATAATGCTTGCATTATTCTTTTTATATGGTATAATATACTCATAATAATTTCATTTTTTTACGAACATTTAGCAGATAATCTTTTTGATTACCTGCTATTTTTTTATATAAAAACTATGTAGCAAAGGCAATGTTCAATGCTACGGAGAGAAAAATACAAATATAGAAAGAGAATTTGGTCATAACAAATGGTTACTATCAGGTTTTCCAGAGTATTTGTATCAACTCTCCATAATAATTAATCTGCCTATGAGCAGTTTATATAGATACTATCAATAGAAAGGACGGGGGGAACACATAGAATTATGAATACAGATTTTGCAACGTATCTGATATTTAATGAACCGCTAACAACCAACATAGTAAACAATACGGAGGAACAGGATTGCGAAAGTAATCCTGTTCTTTTTGAGAAGAAAGATAAGGAGTAAAGGAACATGAGAACTAAGCTGAATGAATTTACCAAAGGAACAATTGATTTACTTCTATTGAATGTAGAAGAAAAAATTACAAAGACAAATAACAAATATCTGGTAATGACACTGACAGACGGTGACAAGCAAATATGTGCGAATAAATGGAACACCGATATTAGTGCAGCACCTAAGGCAGGAGAAGTATTATCCTGTGAATTAGAAGTAGGAACCTTTAATGGACAGCCTAATTATACTGTTAAAAATGCTAAACCAAATCCAAACATTTCAAAATCGGAATTTGTTGCTACAGCTCCGATTCCAGCAGAGCAAATGTATGATGAAATGATTGATGCAATACGTGACTTAAAAAATGCAGATATTGCTCGCATTACTGGTACAATACTGAAAGCGCATAAAGAAAAGCTCTTGTATTGGAGTGCTGCCAAAAGCGTGCACCACAATATTATTGCCGGACTTTTATATCATATGTACCGAATGATGAAGTCAGCTCTTGCATTAACAGAAATATATCCTGTTAACAAGGATCTTTTAGTTGCCGGCGTTCTTTTGCATGATATAGGCAAAATCTCAGAATTAGCAACGGACGAATTAGGTAATGCAACTTATACTGTGGATGGAAATCTTTACGGTCATTTGTATATTGGCGCTGAAATGATTCATGATTACGGAAAACACTTAGGAACCAATCCAGAAGTCATTCGTAATCTGAAGCATATCATCCTTTCTCATCATGGGAAACTAGAATGGGATGCGGTAAAAGTACCTTGTACCATAGAATCTGCGCTGGTTACTGAACTCGATATGATTGATGCCAAAATGTATCAGTTCGAAAAATGGAACAATGAGACAGAAGCAGGAACAGTGAATGCACAGAGAGCATTTTCCTTAGATGGTGCACATGTCTATCATCACACGTTAATGTAGAGGAGGAATACTTATATGATGGAAAATAAGATCAATATTGTAGTCCCTGTAGAACAGAATACAGCAGCTGGTTACGATATGGGAAGATATGCATATAATGAATGCAAGATGAGAATAGATATAGCCGAAAAAAATATCATCTCATTTCCATCCCATGTAACACGAGTCCTGAATTCTTTTTTTAGCGGTTTCTTCGAAGAATTAAGAAAATCCATGACTCCCGGAGAGATTAAGGAACACTTTGAAATTGAATCTGCGTCTCCGGACAATGATTTCAATACTGTGTTTATAAATTACATAAAAACAAATTAGAAAATGAACAGGCTGGACAATAGTTCAGTCTGTTCTATTTTAGCATACGAATGATTAAGAATTTAGTGAGGTAAAGTAAAAAATGGGAATTAGATATATGTCAAAAGAAAGAGCTGATAATTTGACAGAAATACATGTATACGGAGGAGCGTGTGTTCAGGGACATTTCAAATGTCAAGGTAAATTTAATACAGAACATGAATTTTCAGATGGATTTAAGCCAGATGATGGCTGGTATCGAATTGCAGATTATACAGTCGCAAATCTTAGAAAGTTTAAGAATCGAAATATTCCAATAACATATAGTGATACATGTGATTATGTTAAAAAAAGAGTTGAAAACGAGATGGATGAAGATTTAAAAATAAAGGAATATGTAAAAACTTTAAAACCAATTGAGGATTTTAAGATTTTAAAAAAAGGACAAAAAATGTTTCACAAATATAGTAATGATGTTTCTTTTGTAGATATCTTTGAATCGTATGATGCAGAGAACGACATTGTTCACTTTGAGAACCATGAAGGCGAAAGTTGGAAAGGTTGGGGAAAAGGATTTTGGTACTTTGTTGATTAAAAATTTAACCAAGTAAAAAAGCACAACATAAACAAAAAGTTATGTGTGCTTTCTTGAAACATATTAAATGCTTCCCTAGACAAGAATATTATAGCACTTGAAAAAGGGAACAGCAATAGAAATAGATAAGTGGAGGAGTTGTATGAATTTTATAGCAACAGATGAATACAAAGAAGTTTCGTTAGCAGAAGGATTAAACCTTTTGCAATTGAATAAAGCATCAAAATTATATTCTGACGGCTTAGAGTCAAATGAATACATATATTTTCATTCAGATGAAGGTTTTTGCTATGAAGATGGTTGCGTTATAGGTGGTACATTTGAACAAACAATCAAGAGGATGTTTGATTTAAAATGGTGTTTACATCATAAATTTTATGTTCAGCTAAACTAAAATTTTACTGAGTAACAAAATTGTAAAAGACGACGTGAGTCGTCTTTTTTTTGCATAAATTATTCTTCTTTATTCTTTGTTTATAGCAAAAACATGTTGCTCCTCGCCTACTTCTGTGCTAAAATAACACTATAATAATTTCATTTTATAAAAAACATTTGGCAGATAGAACGAAAGCTCTATCTGCTTTTTTCATGCAAAAATAATCCGCTACTGCGGTTTAAATAAATATTAATAATTATAAAAAAGGAGAATGAATCTATGATTAATGCATGTCCTATGTACTTAGTACAAACAAGCAACAAACAAGTAGCAGACTTATTTCAAGCAAAAAGAGGAATGAGCTTAATAACAAAAAGAACCATATTATCAGGATTAATGTTAAACATTCATGAAAATGGCTTAGTTACTACTACTGATGGAAAGGCACTCTTTAAAATGTCGCATATAAAAAAAATTAAAGAGACACATAAAGCCATTTGTATCACTACTGCAAACAGTATTTATCAATTTGTGGCAGCTTAGAAAACTGAATTAAGAAAATTAAATATGAACAAATGAAACAACAAAGAAAGCAGATATCATCCGATTATCTGCTTTCTTTGCATATGGAAAAGGAAGGTAAATTAGCAATGAGACAATACTTATTTTCATTTGAATTTAAGGAAAACACACAACAAAGTTATATTACAAATTATTTAAAAGAAAGAAAAATTGATTTTTTCAATCAACAACAGTGTATTTACGCAGATTTGTTCGGGCAGGATGTCTATTACAAACTGGAAACTGTTCATGTATGTGGAGATACATTTGAAGTCTATTATTATCCTGACATCACAAATAATCGTGGAAACCTTACAAGAATGTATCCACTGGTAGAAAAAGCAGTTAAAGTCGATACTCCAAAACATACTGTTAAGGTTACATTCGAAAATGGAGATAGTGTAACTACCTCTATTAATGGCAGTAAGAATGAAGTAGAAGCATATTATCTGGGTACTGTATTCAATCTGGGTACAGACAAAGATAATCTGCAGAAAGCAATAAACGTAGAATTTGTGAAATAGGAGGAACAAAGCAATGAGTTGTACAATACTATACAAAAAAGTAGCATTAGAGTTAACCGATGGAAGTATTTTCCCGTTAGTCTTATGTGGAAGTAACAACTGTACAGAAAGTGTATGGAGAAATGGGAAATATTATGAAAGAAGAGAACGGAATTGGGCACCAGCATTGTGGTTCCATGATAAAGAGCTTAAAAAAAGACTTCTCTTTACCAAAGAAGAGTACATTAATGCTGTGAAAGCGGATATTGAACAGCAGGTTCGCGAACTCAATGAATCGCGAGGTACAAAAGATAGTCCAATAACTATGAAGTCCTATGAGTACTACGGATTAAGAATCGGTTCTAAATCAGCTACTTATGCATCAGAACAGAGCTATTTTGTAAATATGGCCAAGAACGCAGTATCACTAGCGGATTTTCTGAACCATAATTCTTTATTTTGTACAATCAGTGTAGTAGATTGGAGTTCTGATAAGCATAACAAGGATAAGGAATGCAGAAACACTTTCTATATTCATTCTGAACAGGATTTATTGAACATGAATAAATATTATAAGGAAAAGTATCAGTATTCACAAGAAAATGGATTAAGCTGCTATTGTGTACCAGGGTTATCTGAAGAGTTGATAATTCCCAAAAAGAACAAAACAATTGCATGCTAAATAAAGAAAATATGAGTATATGAAGTTTGAAAAGAGAAGAAAACATCTTCTCTTTTCATGTATACAGGAGGTATAAAATTAATGAAAAAAATTACATGCGCCAGCGGTCATTATATTAATCTTTATGGTAATGGTGACGTTTTTATTATTTTAAATGAAGCTAATGATGAACCTACTGCTGAAGAATATTGCAGCATAGAACAGGAAATATCATCTGTTATGCAAACAAATGAGTTCTTATCTCAACAAGATTTAAAGGATAGAGTTGATGAAAAATTAACTTATCTCGAAGAACAAATGGAATGCTTACAGTTTGGTTATCAGCTTATAGTGAATAAAGACAAATCCACTGAAAGAGCACATGAATTAATGCATACAGCGGAAACAGAAAGACGAAAAGTATTATTCACTGCCGGTATGAGTAATGACAAGATGATCATCATTACTGATGCACCAAAAGAAGATATCGAAAAATATTGTCTGTATCATAATCTGATGATGGAAGATGGTGGGCATTTTGAATTGTTTGCTCCTCTAAAAGCAAAGTATTATGTAAAAGAATTGTTTGATAGTGAAGTAGATGATTTGGAAGACATAGATATTATTGGATATGATGAGGTTTATGATTTATTCGAACATTATAAGCCTTAACAATGTTAACTGAGTCAATAAACTAAGAATTGGATGAGGTAAAAATGCAAAAAAAAGAAATTGTAAATGCAAAAGATAATGAGCTGATCACAGAATATGTATCAACGTATGCAAGTTATTTGATAAACTTCAATCTTAACAGGGGAACGAAACAGCATGCAAAACATTGTCATGATTTAGAAGCAGAGCTTCTAAGACGTGGCATACTCACAGAAGAAGATATCGAAAGACTGAACGTATAAAAGGGTGATATGGAAATGAAAAAAATAAAGCAATTAGGAAAGGAGCAATAACGAGTCCTCGGTAGACCGAGGTTCGCGCAAAGGGTGTAGAGATTGCGCGAGAAAAGACTTTATATAGCGTGAAAGCAAAGTATCATAGACAGTATTAAACCGAATGTATCTAGGAGGTGCGGAATTTAGATATTGCCGTAATACAAAAGATAGGGATGACACTCCATAAAGGGGCAAGCCTTACGATACAATAATTTGATGCGGTTTGTGCTATAGCAAGTAGCATGGGAAGCCAAAAGTTCTTATCCACGATACGAGAATTTGTTTCGTGGTGTTATGAATTCTTTAAAACAAAAGGTAACTGAAAACAAGCATACTAAAGAGGATATGGTATATATGACATCATTACCATTATCTATCAAAATTAGTATTGCAAAAGACAGAATCCGTGATTGGTATAATACCTATGACGGACAGGTATATGTGGCCAGAAGTGGAGGAAAGGACAGTGACGTATTGGCACACCTGGTACGACAGATGTATCCGGATGTGCCTAATGTATATTGTAATGCAGGACTGGATTATTCCACGGTAAGAGAACATGCTCAAAAAGATTGTGACAGAACTTTGTATCCGGATATTAATCCGGTACAGATACTTACAGAATGCGGATATCCAGTTGCGAGTAAAGAGGTATCTCAGGCAATCAGGGAAGCTAGAATTGGACTTAAATTAGGTAATGGAACTTATCAGTATCGTATTGATAAGCTTAACGGAACCTACATTGATCCAAAGACCGGTGAACTGAGTCAGTATAATATGCCTCAGTGGAAGTTCTTGTTAGATGCTCCATTTCGTATTTCCGAGGAATGCTGCGACAACTCTAAAAAGCTTCCTTTTAAGAAGTATGAAAAGGAAACTGGCAGACAAGCAATCCTTGGAACAACCATGGAAGAGAGCCGTCTGAGAAGAGAAAAATGGCTAAGGTACGGATGTAATGCTTTTGAAGCGGAACGCCCTACTTCACAGCCATTATCCATCTTCAATGAACAGGATATATTACAGTACATAAAAATGTATGGAGTAAAATTAGCAAGTGCTTATGGAGATATCATGTATACCCAAAATGGCATGTTCTATGATAACCCACTGATCACAGAAGGAATGAAATTAACCACAACAGGATGTAAGCGCACGGGCTGTTGTTTCTGCTTGTTCGGAGTAACGCAGGAGACAGACAGATTGCTTAAGCTTAAAGAATTGGAACCAAAAAAATACGATTACATTATGCGTGGTGGTATGTTTGACTCTGAAGGAATGTGGGTACCAGGCAATGGCGGTTTAGGATATAAATTCGTCATAGACTGGTTAAATGAGCATGGAAACCTAAAGATTAAATATTAAGAAAGAACAAAGTCCTTTACATAAGTAAGGGACTTTTGTGTACGAAAGGAAGAATAATTATGGAAAGAAATGTAGCTGCTGTATTACAAAAATATGATACAACAGAAAATGAATTCTTTGTTATGCTAGAAAAATCAAAAGAAATCGAGTTTAAGGCGTTGGAGTGTGAAACACCAGCAGGAGTAATCAAGCTTAACAAAAAGGAAGTAGAGCGTATTTTCATGGAAAATACCAAGAAAAAGTATAGCCAGGAAGAAAGACAGAACAAAATACTTGAAGTAATACGCAAATCGGGAGATATGATTCGATATATCGAAGAACCGGATGAAGAGATGCAAATAATGGCAGTTGCAAATTCGCCATATTGTATCAAACATATCAAAAATCCAACAAAAGATACGAAAACAGCATATCTGTTAAATAAGCGTTACGATGCTCCTCAGATGGGATACTGCAGACGTGATGAAGAAGAATTTATTGATTTTTCACCTGAAGAGATTGCAAGCATTGTTTATGAAAAACCGGCAGCAATGAGCGGTGTTCCAAAAGAGATGATAACAGAAGACATTGTATATCACTTTTTAAAAGGGCTTGTAGAACAAAACCTTCCTTATCTGGAAGGCGGTTTTAGCAATATCCCAGAAGAACATAAAAATAAATTCTACTGGCAGTGTATGTGCATGGTTAACGGATACAATTTTTCCCGCATTCCACAGGGAAAACGTGAAGAATATGTATCTGAAAAACTGATACGTTATTGCTTGGAACATTCCGGAAGTTATATAGGTACTTTATGGATGTATCAATACATTCCTGAAAAATTCAAAACAAAAGAGATATCTATTTTAAGTATTATTCACCATTTTGGATGCATTCAGCATCTCCCGGAAGAATTGAAAACAAAAGATTTTCTCCGGGAACTGGCCGAAGCCGACAAAACTTTAAAAATGGAGAATAATTATACTTGGTTTCAAGATATTGACATGAAGATGATTGACAAGGAGTTTTTCAGGGAAATGGTTTTAAAATATCACATTACAAGAATACCTGAAAAAGTACCGTCTTCTTACTATGACGAAGAAACAGCAATCATATTAGCCCAAAATCATGCAAATCAGATCCCGAAAGCAGTGCAGACAGAACATTACTATGATGTTATGGCAGAGCTTGGATATATTGGTAGAATACCGGAAGAAAAACTGAACGAAGAACGATGCTTAAAGCTGGTACAGAGTAAAAAGTATGGGGTATTAAGTAAAATACCGGAGAAATTCAAAACGGACAGCTTTATGGAAACAGTTATTCGGGAAGAACTGTACCTGAACCTGGAAGATATTATAGACCATGTAACAGTGGATATTGTAAAACAATCAATTAAGGAACGAAGGATAACAAATTTTAAAGAAATTCCAGTTTCTTTTAGAAGCTGTGAGATGGTTGATTTATTAGCGGATCATGGCAATGGTTGCAGGGAAATCCCATACGAGTATCAGACAGAAAAATCATGTCAACAGCTGTTAAGCAAATGCGATAAAAATCGTCATGAATGGTTTTACCATTTGGAAAGATGCCGTTATAAAACGGAGGATGATATCGAATATGCTATAGAACATTATAAGCAGGCAATAAATCTTCCGGAGATTACCAGAGAGCAAATTGACCGTTCTGTGGCAAAATATCCTCAGAATATACTGCATGTTCCAGAGTGGTATTTAAAACAGGAAAGAAAAGAAGAAAAAGTAGGAGAAAAAACAACACAGAAACAAGATGTTAAAAAAGTAGTCATACAGGAAAATACAACATTCACCCAGCTTGATCTTTTTGGATTACTGGGAATATAAGAAAGGATGAAAAATACTATGGATTTTTGGTCAACAGTTAGAGGCGTACATTTAGCAGAAATATTAATGCATGAATTGCCAAAATTAACAGAATTGCTGCAAAATGCAGATAGAAAACAGTATACGGAACGTATACATAAGGATACATTATGTGTCTTTCTTGAGGAGGAAATCAGGAAAGGTGCAAAATATGTTACACATATAGAAGTAGATAGTAACTATATTCTTGTAATAATGGAAAAATAGCTAAAAGCCATCATTATGATGGCTTTTTTATTTGCGTTTATTTGAAATAAGGCTACCGCAATCCCACTGGCTTTAGATGGTGGGTTAAGGTAGCCTAAAGTAGAGGTTTGTGTTATATTTATGGCATGGGAACATGGAAAGCTAAAAACAAACACAAGTATTTACTCCAATATCATATTATTTTCGTCTGTAAATATAGAAAGAAATTATTGGTATCAAAGCAAATATCGGATGATATAAAACAGTTCTCCTATGAGATATGTCAAAGGCACAAAGTTGTTATCAAATATATAGAAACTGACAAAGACCATATTCATTACATGATAGAAACAGAACCTACAATGTCAGTCAGTAAGATTGTAAACCTAATGAAAAGTTATACAACATACCATATATGGGAAAGATATCCGAATTATTTGCGAAAGTATTTTTGGAAAGAACATACCTTTTGGACAGATGGCTATTTTGCATGTAGTGTAGGGAATGTATCAGAAGAAATGTTGCGAAAATATATAGAAAATCAAGGATAGAAAGGCGGTGACAGTAGGTGTTAAAAGCATATAAATACAGAATATATCCTAATAATGAGCAGAAAGTGCAGATAGCAAAAACATTTGGCTGTTGTCGTTTTGTGTATAATCAGACACTTGCATATCGGAAAGCAAGATATGAAATAGAGAAAAAATCTGTCAGTAAAACAGACTGTAATAATTATTGCAACAGGGAATTAAAGAAAAAATATGAATGGCTGAAGAAGGTGGACAAATTTAGCCTGACAAATGCGATTTATAACATGGATTCGGCATATCAGAAATTTTTCAGGGAACATGCAGGCTATCCGAAGTTTAAGAGCAAGCATGACAGTCATAAATCATACACAACAAATTTTACGAATGGTAATATAGCGGTAGATTTTGAAAATGGCAAAGTAAAACTGCCAAAGCTAAAAGAAGTAAAAGTAAAACTGCATAAACATTTTAGCGGGCAGATAAAGTCTGCAACGGTGTCGCAGGTACCAAGCGGAAAATATTATGTATCAATCCTTGTGGAAACGGAACATGAAGAATTTGAACATGTTAAGAAAAATATTGGATTAGATTTAGGGATTAAAGATTTATGTATTACTTCTGATGGGAAGAAATACGAAAACCTCCAAATTATAAAGAAATATGAGAAGAAACTGGTAAGATTACAAAGACAGTTGGCACATAAAGAAAAAAAAAGCCAAAATTACTACAAAACAAAGAAACAGATTGCATTATGTCATGAAAAAATAACTAATATCAGAAAAGATTATCTGCATAAGATTTCCCATGAAATTATTAGCGAAAACCAAGTGATAGTTTCAGAAAATTTGCAGATAAAAAATATGGTAAAAAATCATCATTTAGCAAAGTCAATAAGTGATGTGTCATGGTATGAGCTAACAAGACAGTTGGAGTATAAGGCGAAGTGGAATGGCAGGGAGTATATCAAAATAGATACGTTTTATGCCAGTAGTCAGTTATGCTCCGTTTGTGGATATCAAAATACGGAAACAAAAGATTTGTCAGTAAGGGAATGGATATGTCCGGTCTGTGGAGCAAAGCATGACAGAGATGTCAATGCTGCAAAGAACATACTGGTAGAAGGATTAAGACAAATAGCATAAGAAAAAATAATAAATAGGGCAGGGACTGCCCGAATTAACGCCTGTGGAGATAGTAGGTTACGAGGTCTGCGAAGCAGGAAGCCCATTGGCTTTAGACAATGGGTAGTTCACATGGCCTGGAAAAGTATCGCTGATGAAACAAGTAAAGAATATATACGCCATTCCTATATATTATTGAATGAAGAAATATCCGATAGTTACAAGGATACTTTCCAATACTATATGCGTGGAATATATAATATAAATGAATGTATAGGTGCTATAAATCTATTATCAGAATGTTTATCACAAGCGCATAAACAACAAGTTATTATAATAATCGATGAATATAATACCCCCATAGAACATGCACTTATAAAAGGATTCTGCACAGAAATGCTTACATTTATAAACAGTTTCTATGAGAAAAGTATTACAAATAATGCTCATTTAAAATTTGCTATAATGGCTGAATGTTATCCTCATACAGTAGATACAATATTCATTAGATAATTTGTTTTTGTTCTATTTGAGATGGATAAAGGACTGACCTCTCTACATGTTGAGTCAGTGGGTATATCTCTGTTCAGCTGCTATGTAGTGAATTAAGGCATTTCCCTTTTCTATAGGGGATTTTCAAGAAAATTATAAAAGATATGTTAGTGGTATATTATTATAGTGATAGATGAATATAGATAAGCAGAAATAAGGGAGTGAACATATGGCACGAAAAGTGGCTATAGGTATACAGGATTTTGGGGATTTAATAAGAAAAAATTGCTTTTACGTAGATAAAACACAGCTTATAAAGGAATGGTGGGATAGTGGCGATTCTGTAACTCTGATTACTCGCCCAAGACGTTTTGGGAAGACTCTTAATATGAGTATGCTGGAATATTTCTTTTCAAACAGATATGAAGGGCATGGAGAAATATTTGAGGGACTTTCTATATGGGAGGAAGAAAGATTTCGTGATTTACAGGGAACTTATCCAGTTATAAATTTGTCTTTTGCGAATGTTAAGGAAAAGACTTACCAGCAGACAAAAGAGAGAATGTATCAGATTATTATAGAACTGTATAATAAGAATACATTTTTGTTGAATAGCGGCTTGCTAACAGAACAGGAGCAAGGATATTATAGTAGTATTAGGGAAAATATGCCAGAGACAACTGCAACGATGGCATTGCATAGGATGACAGATTTTTTGTGTCGTTATTTTCGTAAAAAGGTGATTATTCTTTTGGATGAATATGATACTCCCATGCAGGAAGCTTATGTGCATGGATATTGGGATGAGTTAGTAGCGTTTACTAGGAGTATGTTTAATTCTACTTTTAAAACGAATCCTTATTTGGAAAGAGCAGTTATGACAGGAATCACGAGAGTTAGCAAGGAATCTGTTTTTTCTGATTTGAATAATTTAAAAGTTGTGACTACCACCTCGAATGAATATGCTACTGCGTTTGGTTTTACGCAGGATGAGGTTTTTAAAGCCATGGACGAAATAGGTATGTCACAAAAGGAAGAAGTAAAAAAGTGGTATGATGGATTTGTGTTTGGCTCAGTCAGCGATATTTATAATCCGTGGTCTATTATTAATTTCCTTGATACAGGGAAGATAACCACTTATTGGGCTAATACAAGTGGAAATAGTTTGGTAAGTAAGCTTATTCGTGAAGGAAGCCGTGGGATTAAGGAACAGTTTGAAACCTTGTTGCAGGGAAATGTAATTGAGGCAAAGCTGGATGAACAGATAGTATATAATCAGCTGGAGCAAAGTGAAAGTGCAATTTGGAGTCTTTTGATTGCCAGTGGCTATTTAAAGGTAATAGAGGTAGAAATAACAGAAGAAATATATAAGTTAAAACTTACCAATTACGAAGTTGTAAGAATGTTTCAGAATATGATATCTAGATGGTTTGGTGAAATGGATGGAAATTACAATGATTTTATCAAAGCGTTACTTCTTGATGATATTGATGCTATGAATGAATATATGAACAGAGTTGTACTAAATACCTTCAGTAGCTTTGACACAGGGAATCGTCCATCTGGTATGGAACCGGAGCGTTTTTATCATGGATTTGTATTGGGACTAATCGTAGATTTGCGAGATAAATATATCGTTACATCGAACAGAGAAAGTGGCTTTGGGAGATATGATATAATGCTAGAGCCATTGAAAGAAGGAAATGCTATTATCATTGAGTTTAAGGTGTTTAATCAAAGAAGAGAAAAGACCTTAGAGGATACACTTAAGGCAGCACTTTCACAGATAGAAGAAAAGAAGTATGCGCAGATGTTATTAAATCGTGGATTTGAATCAGAGCGTATTAAAAAGTATGGTTTTGTCTTTGAAGGGAAAAATGTGCTTATAGGATAAGAAAATTTGATTGGAAGGACAGAGGAGATAGAAGTGACAGTAAGAAGAAAAATGGGAACATTATATATCGTAGTTCCTTGTTATAATGAAGAAGAGGCTTTAGAGGCATCGGCACAATCCTTGCTGAAAAAGTTAGAGGAATTAAAGGAAAAGAGTCTGGTTTCTGAAAAGAGCCGCATTGTATTTGTGGATGACGGATCGAAAGATCAGACATGGAGCTTAATTGAGAACCTTTATCAGAAGCATGAAAGTATCATAGGTTTGCGTTTTGCGCATAACAGAGGACATCAGAATGCGATTTTGGCTGGTATGATGTATGCGAAGGATTTTTGTGATTTTACGATTACGATTGATGCAGATTTGCAGCAGGATATCAATGCGATGGAATTGTTTATTGAGGAATATTATGCTGGAAATGAGATTGTGTATGGAGTGCGCAATTCCAGAGACACCGATTCCTTTTTTAAGAAGTTTACAGCTACGGTATTTTATAAAACAATGCATTTCCTTGGTTGTAATATTTATGGTAATTCTGCAGATTATCGTTTGATGAGTGCGAAGGCTTTGGAGGCGTTATCAGAATATGGTGAGGTCAATCTGTTTTTGAGAGGAATTATTCCAGACATAGGGTTGAAGACATCCGTGGTACATTTTGAGGTGTTTCCACGTATGCAGGGAGAATCTAAGTATTCTCTGACTAAAATGGTGACCTTGGCAGCAGATGG
>JAXJRB010000069.1:0-3473 GCA_036310845.1 Lachnospiraceae bacterium
AATAAATCGGCGATTAGCATCATAGGAAGATATTTCTCCGTTATGTACGATAGAATAGTCAAGCAACGTAAAAGGATGAGCACCGCCCCACCAGCCGGGAGTGTTAGTAGGATAGCGCCCGTGTGCTGTCCAGGAATATCCTTCATACTCTTCCAGTTTATAAAATACACCGACATCTTCCGGGAAGCCTACCGCCTTGAAGGTTCCCATATTTTTACCGCTGGAAAAAACGTAGGCTCCGGACATTTCTGTGTTTATTTTCATAACGGTTCTTGCGACAAATTCTTTCTCATCTAACTGCATGGATGCTAACATGGATTTCAGAGGTGACACGAAATATCTCCATATGATAGGTTCATCTGTGATAGCGGGAATCTTACGTGTAGGGATAATTTCGGATTGCACAATCTCAAATCGTTCTTTTAAGAAAGCTTCACAGTCTTTTCGTGTGGCACGGGAATCAAAAAACATATGTAAAGCATAGAAATCCTTATATTCAGGATAAATGCCGTAAGCAGCAAAACCACCACCCAGTCCATTAGAGCGATCATGCATGGGTTTCATGGAATTGGTAATCATTTCACCGGACATTTTATTTCCATCCTTGGAAATCACTGCTGCAATAGCACATCCGGAAGGGATTCGTACTTGACCTTCAATTTTCATATATCTTACCTTCCTTTCAGGATAATAAAAATAGTGCGTGCCAGCGCACGCACTTTGGCAAGAATTTCTTACGAAATTCTTGTTTAACGCTTACTACGTTGCGAGCACTTTTCTAACGAATAAAAAAAGCAAAGGCGTTCATTTCGTGGGTAGATAAGTTTCTACTCAAAAAATGAACGCCTTTGCTCACTTGCAATATTTATACCCCCTATTGAATGAGTTTGTCAATAAAAATTTTGGATAAATTTGCAATAAAAATTACTTGACAAATGAAAATGTTGGTTCTATAATCCCACTTAATCACATATAGTTTATCAAACCGTTGAAGCGGAGATAACGGCAATGATGCCTTTACAGAGAGCCTGTGGTGCTGAGAATCAGGTGAGAAACAAGTTGTCAAATGGACCGCTGAGGGCGCAGTCAAAAGTGTAATCTATGTTATACCCAGTATTCTGTGACGTGTTGGCATACGTTAGTTGCCGGGGATATGTAGGTATCCTGCTAAGTGTGCAGCGTCATTGCTGTAAATCAAGGTGGCACCGCGGATTGTGTTTACATTTTAATTATGTATCATGTTCGTCCTTGACAGATTCTGATATTCTGTCAAGGACGTTTTTTTGTGTGAAATTTCTTTGACAAAATATAAAACAAAGAAGTTTTCATATTGGAGGCGGAAAAAGATGTTATTGACTAAACGATGGTGGAGCATGATGCGCCCAAAAAATAAAAAGAGTTTACTTGAAAATAAGACATAATCAAATTTGGAGGAAATTATTATGAAGATTAACAATGTTGAGTTTAATACCTATTTTAAGAATTATCCGGATGCAAATGGCTATTTTGGTAAGTATGGTGGTTCTTATATTCCACCTGAATTGCAGACGGCAATGAATGAAATCAATGAGGCATATCAGACCATATGTAAATCCTCGAAGTTTATTAGTGAACTTCGTCGTATCAGAAAGGAATTTCAAGGAAGACCGACACCTATTTCGCATCTTGAAAGACTTTCAAATAAGTTAGGCAATGTTCAGCTCTATGTCAAGCGTGAAGATTTGAATCATACCGGTGCACACAAACTTAATCATTGTATGGGTGAAGTATTATTGGCAAAATATATGGGAAAAAAGAAGGTAATTGCCGAAACAGGTGCTGGTCAGCATGGTGTTGCACTTGCAACTGCGGCAGCATACTTTGGATTGCAATGTGATATTTATATGGGAGCTGTGGATATTAAGAAGCAGGCACCCAATGTTGCCAGAATGAAAATACTTGGTGCCAGAGTAATTGAAGTTACCGATGGATTGCAAACTTTGAAAGAGGCGGTTGATGCGGCGTTTATGGCGTATTGTAAGGAGTATAAAGAGGCAATTTATTGTATAGGTTCTGTTGTTGGACCACATCCGTTTCCTATGATGGTCAGAG
Source organism: Lachnospiraceae bacterium (assembly GCA_036310845.1). Taxonomy (GTDB): domain Bacteria; phylum Bacillota; class Clostridia; order Lachnospirales; family Lachnospiraceae; genus COE1. The sequence continues at coordinate 2,092 of JAXJRB010000069.1, forward strand.
ATTTTCAGAGCGTAGTAGGAATTGAGGCAAGAGAGCAGTTTATGGAGATGACAGGAGAACTTCCGGATGCAGTTGTTGCATGTGTAGGTGGTGGTTCAAATGCGATGGGACTTTTCTCAGGATTCTTAAATGATCCTGTTGATATTTATGGTGTGGAACCATTAGGGCGTGGAACTACCCTTGGCGACCATGCGGCCAGTTTGACTTATGGTGAGGAAGGTATTATGCATGGATTTAACAGCATTATGTTAAAGGATGAAAAGGGAGAACCGGCACCGGTATATTCTGTGGCAAGTGGTTTGGATTATCCGTCTTCCGGTCCGGAGCATGCTTTTTTACATGATTTAGGCAGGGTAAAATATGATGTGGTTACAGATGATGAAACAATAGATGCTTTTTTTGAACTTTCCAGAATGGAAGGAATTATTCCCGCTATTGAGAGTTCACATGCAATAGCGTATGGTATGAAACTTGCAAAACAGATAGGGAAAGGATCAATATTAATCAACTTATCCGGCAGAGGAGATAAGGACATGGATTATATTATTGAGAAATACGGTGTGCGATAGTTGAAAAGAAATTTTGAAAAAAGTGTTGACAACATTTTTGGATGGGTGTATTATCACAAACGTAAAGGCAATGGCGTCTTTGAGGTGAATACCTTGAAGACGCTTTTTGCCTTTTTTTGTTTAGCAAATATGAATATTATGCTATGAAAGCAAAGAATTTAAGGAGGATTAAGAGATGTCGTATGTTGATGAGGTAATTGAACAGGTAGTGAAGCAGAATCCTGCGGAGCCGGAATTTCACCAAGCAGTTAAGGAAGTGTTAGAATCTTTAAGAGTAGTGGTGGAAGCAAACGAGGAAAAGTATAGAAAGGATGCTTTACTTGAAAGATTAGTAAATCCTGAAAGACAGATTAAGTTTAGGGTTCCTTGGGTGGATGATAATGGTCAGGTACAGGTCAACACAGGATATCGTGTACAGTTTAACAGTGCTATCGGCCCCTATAAGGGAGGTCTTAGATTACATCCTTCCGTAAATTTGGGAATTATCAAATTCTTAGGATTTGAGCAGATTTTTAAGAATTCCCTGACAGGTCTTCCGATTGGCGGCGGTAAGGGTGGTTCTGACTTTGATCCGAAAGGTAAATCTGACAGAGAAGTAATGGCATTTTGTCAGAGTTTTATGACAGAACTTTATAAATACATAGGTGCAGATACCGATGTTCCTGCCGGTGACATTGGAACTGGTGCAAGAGAAATCGGTTATATGTTTGGACAATATAAGAGATTAAAAGGTGTGTATGAAGGTGTGCTGACCGGAAAAGGATTAAGCTACGGTGGTTCTTTAGCGAGAACAGAGGCAACCGGATATGGACT
>JAXJRB010000070.1:0-25423 GCA_036310845.1 Lachnospiraceae bacterium
TATTAAGAAGATTCGTGAAAAGATTGAAACAGATACTTCAAAGCCACAGTACATCGAGACGATTTGGGGTGTAGGATATCGCTTTAAACTGTAAAACATAGAACATGGAGCAATTATGAAAGCAATTATTAAATATGAAGATGATGCAATTTTGGTCATTCACAAACCGGCAGGAATTGCAACAGAGACAGCAAGACTTGGTCAGGCTGATGTAGTAAGTGAGTTAAAGAATTATTTAAAGGCAAAAGGAAAAGGAACCTATCTTGGCATGATACATAGACTAGATCAGCCGGTAGAGGGACTTTTGGTATTCGCAAAGACACCAGAGGCTGCAAAGATATTATCGAAGCAGCTTGAAAATGGCACCTTAAAAAAGTCTTATGCAGCACTTGTTCCTAAAATTCAGGGAAATGCAGATAGACAGGGGGAATTAGAGGATTATTTGTTAAAAAATGCCAAAACCAATTTGTCGATGGTAGTAACACCAAATACGCAAGGCGCAAAGAAGGCAAAGCTTAGCTGGAAATTATTACATGATATAGAAAAAGAAGAAGTAGCATATTCTTTAGTTGAGGTAGATATTTTTACCGGAAGGCATCATCAAATACGTGTGCAAATGTCGCATGCAGGTATGCCGTTATTAGGAGACGGCAAGTATGGAAATGAATTATCGAGAGGGATTACAGAGAAGCTGGAAATTCGCCATACAGCGTTGTTAGCTAATCGTTTGAGTGTGGTTCACCCTGTAACAAAAGAAAAAATGCAGTTTGAAATTCCGTATCCAAAAGAATGGCAGTTATAGGTTTGTGCGAATAATTCTTATTAGATGGAAAACAAACAAAATATTTATAAAAGTCAGACAAAAAGAACACACTAATCGAGTTGACACATTATTTTTAAACAAGTATAATTAAAATACAAGAAAAGTTCAGTCACAATCTATCAGGCCTTACATCTTGTTGTAGTAGCTCATGCAAGGGGAGTAACTCAAAGGAGGCCATAAGATGAGTATGGATGGAATGCAGAATTGGACAAATTACCTAGAAGTAATGCGTAATCGTCTGTTGATGGTCAATGAGGTGGAGAATCTGATAGCAGTATTGTCAGACGTTAAAAATATACCGCTGGCCTTGTCAACGATAGAGGATGTTACAGATGGAACGGGACTAAATATGTCATTGTCCGTAATTTGTTCAGAGGTTAAGGTAATCGGCAGAGTCATGTGTTTGGTTAGTGATGATATGTTCACAACCGTGCAACTGAATCTGGATATGGTCAAGAAGATTAATTCCAAGATTTCAGTCGATGGTAAGGGTGTCGTGATGAAGCTGACATTGAAAAATGGCGCAGAATTTTTGTTAATGTTCCACACGGATTATGTGGAAGATGAAGAGTAATAGAATAGAGCGTCATCATATGGATTTGAAGCAAGGAAGCTGTGATAAAAGAAAGAAATTTCTTTTGTTGCAGTTTCTTTTTTGGGTGTAAGTGCTTATAATGAAGATAGCGTTTGCGAGGCAGTCGCATTTTGCTTCGCAAAACAAGGAGTAAAATCCTCTGCTCCTGCAGAGGCAGTCGCATTTTGCTTCGCAAAACAAGGAGGATTATATGGAATATAAGAGATTAGGAGATTTGAAGGTTAGTTGCATTGCTTCGAGCGATGATTTGGATTTTTTTGGCGTTGTGTTAGATGATTTATTGGACAGAACACAGCAAGGATATCAGTTTATTAAGAAGGTAAAAGAACTTGCAGGTATGAATCAGAAGATTGTTTGGACCAATATAGCATATACATTACAGATATCCATGTTGGAGCAGGGGAAGATATCTCTTACTTATAGTGAAGAGATACCCGATTATATCGAAAGCTTGAAGCATTCTATGGTGATGGCAGATCAGGCCACCATGGAACCACTAAAGGAATTTATTTCTACATTAGAGAAAGCCGAGGAAGAGGATGCAAGGAAGCTGGTAGCAAGATTTGAGAGAAATGTGAGACACACAAAAGAGAATTAGTATTGTTTGTAGTTACAAAAGGTGACATATAGATGATTTGTAATAAAAAACTAAAAAAAATGCAAAAACATTTCACTTTTTGTGCAAAATGTGTTACACTGTCTAATAGAAGTTAAGCCTAAAGGATTAAAATTCGTATTATTTAATATTGATGAAGTATTATGAAGGTACTGAATAATTACGAACAAAAATGAAACTATAAGAATAGATAAATGGAGGTATAGTATGAGGGTGAATAATATGTCTGGTAAATTAGTTCGTTTCTTTTTTGCATTATTGATTGGATTTTTTGTGGCGGCGTTTGCGCCTACTGTTTCAACAGTACAGGCTTCTTCTAATACAGTAGTGATTGAAGAAGAACAGCCTGCAACAGCGGATGTGGTAGAAGATAATGCAGGAAGTGGAGCGTTCTTATTATTGGGCGGCATGCTTTTGATTATTATTGCAGTGGTAATTACGGTAGTAGCAAGTGTTGTTGTGACTGCTCCAATTGCGGATGAATTATAAAAGAGTGAAAAAGGAATCCATATTTGGATTCCTTTTTTTAAAGTAATAGAAAAATGCTGTTACATAGTGGTAGTTAAACAAGAATTTCGTAAGAAATTCTTGCCAAAGTGTGTGCGGCTGGCACACACGATTTTTTATGTATACTAAATTGTAATCACAGCCTTTTTAATCTGCTCACCCTCTACATGAACAGTCATTTTCTGAGAAGCATTTTTGGGTACAGCATAGATAAGTAGCTGACCACGATATGCCCTTCTGCTGGTAAAGGTATAATCCGTAATATCTGCCAGGTCTCCGTTTTCAAGTCCTACAAGGGTTCCGTTTTCTACTGCTACCTTCAACATGGTACTATCATGATAAACGCGGTTTCCTTTAAAATCACACATAGTAACTTCAATCTGTTTTAGAGTGCTTCCAGGTGTTGGATAAGCAACCAATTGCATTTGGCAGGCTGTATTTGTACTTTTTAAACAATGTGTTACAAAGCGCTTGGAACGGCCAGATGAGATAATGCCGTGAACAAGTAACTCGCCAGGCTCAAAAGGTATGGTGAGCAGGATGCAATCATTGTATGCTTCTTTTTTATAAATACCAATGCTCTTTTTGTTTAGGAAGAATTCAGCTTCTTCCAGATTGGTGTAACATTTTATAACAATCATTTCACCCGGTATATAGTCCCAGCACTCAGAAACGGGTGAGAATTCGCAAGCTAAAGCAGTTGGATATTCCTCGCCCCAAGTAGTGCGGGTGCTGTCCTCCTTGCGGATTGTAGCAAGATGTACCATAGGCTTTTCTGACCAAAAACTCTGTCTGCGATAGTAACTTGTTTTTTCAAAACCGGCTAAAGTCAGTAGGCCAGAGCTAGAGCCATGAATAGGCCATCCATAGGCTTCGCCTAGATAGTCGATACCAGTCCACAAAAATTGTCCGGAAATATAGTCGTTGTCCGTGACAGCTCTCCATTGGTTATAGGTATGACCATTTTCACTACCTAGAAATGGTTTATCAGGGAATGCTTCATGGTATTCTTTGTATAAGTGTTCTTTATAATTAAAACCAACAACATCTAAAGAATCAATAAAGCCAAGCTTTGCAGAAGACTCAGGAAAAGCGACGGCAAGTGTTACAGGGCGTGTAGTATCTGTTTTCTTTGCAATGTCACACAAATGCTTTGCAAGGAAAGGCAGTCTTGAGGCATTTGGCCGTGAAGCGTTGTAAAAATGCTCTGAATCTTCATTATCCGCTGTGACACAGAAGGATGCATGGCTGTATGGATCGTTTGGATAGTCAATTTCATTTCCAATGCTCCATAAAATAATACTAGGGTGATTCCGGTCCCGGCGAATCAAGTCAATTAAGTCTCTTTCGTGCCATGTAGGGAAATCAGTATAGTACCCGTGATGCTTTGGTGGATGAACATTGTAGCCTTTACTCCACTTATTCTTTGGAGCTTCCCATTCATCAAACGCTTCGTCTATAACAAAGAAACCAAGGGAATCGCATAAATCATAGAGCTCCGGCATATGAGGATTGTGACTCATACGGATGGCATTGCATCCCATCTCGCGAAGCTTCATAAGACGACGGTGCCATACCTCAGATGGAACTACAGCACCAAGACAACCTGCATCATGATGTATGCAGACGCCTTTGAAAACATAGGGGTGTCCATTTAGGGAAAATCCTTTGTCGGGGTGGAAGCGGAAGGAACGGATTCCGACCTGCTGTGTGGAGGAAAGTCCTGTGCCTGTAGTTATGGTTCCTTTAGAAGGTGCTTTTCTCTTGTGGTTACCATATGCAATATATGTCTTTAAAGTATACAAATTTGGTTCCTTAGGAGACCAAAGAAGGGGTCTTTTAACAATGCCTTGCGTCTCAATTGACATAGTCTGTCCGGCAGGAATAGTTGTTTGTTTACGGCTTTCTGCGACTAGTTCACCATTCTTAGCAAAGAGAAGATTGGTTACGGTAACGGTGCAGGCTTCCTGTTTTGTATTTATTATTTCGTTTTCAACCAGATAAGAGGCTTCAGCTTCTGATACCTTAGGGGTGGAGAAAAAGATACCATCCTTTACCGGATGAATGGCGTCCTCAATAACGAGCGAAACCTTACGTGTAATGCCGGAACCTGTAAACCAGCGTGAATCAGCAATTTCCCTATGATCGACAAAGACAGTAATAATATTTTCAGCATCAAAGCGAAATTGTTGTGTAATATCATAAGAGAAAGAAATATAGCCATTTGGGCGCTCGCCTAGATAATAGCTGTTACACCAGACTCTGCTATTTCTATAGATGCCATCAAAATGAATGGAAATCTGGTGTCCTTGCCATTCCTTTTTCGGTGTGATAGGAATACGATACCAGCCAATACCACCGGCAAGATAGCCCGTACCACTGGAGTAATCACGAGAGAAAGGAAGAGTTACAGACCAGTCATGTGGTAATGTAACCTTCTGCCATTCAGAATCATCAAACCAAGACTGCCATGCATTTGGTTCGTCGCCCAAGTGAAAGCGGCAGGAATGGGAAATGGGTATGATAATGGTATCCATAAAAAACCTCCTTTATAAAGCTATAGTTCTATTTTATGAAAGTGAGTGTAGAAATGCAATGCATATTAAGGAATTGGCAAACAAAATTGCGACAATAGCAAATAAAGATTTAAAAAAGATAGTAATATAATATAAAGCAAGCTATATGAACTGAAAAAATATTATCTAAAACTGGTTGACTTTTTATAGGGACTGCCATAAACTTACTGATAGAAGAAAAGAGGTAGAAAAATGGCAAACGACAAGAAACTTGTAGAAGCGATTACATCCATGGATGTAGATTTCGCACAGTGGTACACAGACATTGTTAAAAAGGCAGAATTATGTGATTATTCCAGCGTAAAGGGCTGTATGATTATTAAACCGGCAGGCTATGCAATCTGGGAGCAGATTCAGAACCAGCTTGATGCAGAATTTAAGAAAACAGGCGTAGAAAATGTATATATGCCAATGTTTATTCCAGAAAGCTTATTACAGAAGGAAAAGGATCACGTAGAAGGTTTTGCACCAGAGGTAGCTTGGGTAACACATGGTGGTTTGGAACCATTACAGGAAAAGCTTTGTGTAAGACCTACATCAGAAACTTTATTCTGTGATTTTTATGCAAATGAGATTCATTCATATAGAGATTTACCAAAGGTATATAACCAGTGGTGTTCTGTAGTTCGTTGGGAAAAGACAACAAGACCATTCTTAAGAAGCCGTGAGTTCTTATGGCAGGAAGGACATACTGCACATGCAACTGCAGAGGATGCAGAAGCAAGAACCATTCAGATGTTGAATATATATGCAGATTTTCTAAAGAATGTACTTGCAATTCCTGTAGTAAAGGGACAGAAGACTGATAAAGAGAAGTTTGCCGGTGCAGAGGCTACTTATACCATCGAAGCATTGATGCACGATGGTAAGGCATTACAATCCGGTACAAGCCATAACTTTGGAGATGGTTTTGCAAAGGCATTCGGTATTCAGTATACAGATAAGGACAATACCATGAAGTATGTTCATCAGACCTCTTGGGGGATGACAACACGTTTAATCGGTGCTGTTATCATGGTTCATGGTGATGATTCCGGATTAAAGCTTCCACCTAAGGTTGCACCGGTTCAGGTTATGATAGTTCCTATCCAGCAGAAGAAGGAAGGCGTTTTAGATAAGGCTTATGAGCTTCGTGACCGTTTAGTTGCACAGGGATGCCGTGTAAAGGTTGATGACACCGATAAGAGTCCGGGATGGAAGTTCTCAGAGTGTGAGATGAGAGGTGTTCCATTCAGAATTGAAATCGGACCAAAGGATATCGAGAACAACAAGTGTGTATTTGTTCGTCGTGATACAAGAGAAAAGATCGAAGTAAGTCTTGATGAGGTTGAAGTAAAGACAGCAGAGCTTCTTGAAACCATTCACAAGGATATGTATGAAGCAGCAAAGGCTCATATGGAAGAACACACATACGCAGCAACAAGCTGGGAACAGTTCTGCGACATTGTGAATACAAAGCCAGGATTTGTGAAATCTATGTGGTGTGGCGAGCAGGCTTGTGAAGATAAGATTAAGGAAGAGCTTGCAGCAACAAGCCGTTGTATGCCATTTGAGCAGGAGAACTTAGGTGATACTTGTGTATGCTGTGGAAAACCAGCAAAGAAGATGGTTTACTGGGGAAGAGCATACTAATATTATAAAGCAAAGAGAGAATTTTATTGTTCTTTCTTTGCTTTCTTGTTTTTTTATGTACAAAAAAGTAGTATACTATAATAGGGAAAAAAAGAAACGAAAAAATGGGGAGGTAGTATCATGAATATTTTAGTAATTAATTGTGGGAGTTCTTCATTAAAGTATCAATTAATCAATAGCGATACAGAGGCTGTTCTTGCAAAAGGGCTTTGCGAAAGAATCGCTATTGAAGGAAGTTTGCTTACACATAAAGCAAATGGTGGGGATAAGGTAAAGATTGAAACGCCTATGCCGAATCATACAACTGCCATTCAGTTAGTTATTGATGCATTAACAGATGCACAGCACGGTGTAATCAAATCTCTTGATGAAATAGGAGCTGTAGGACATAGAGTAGTCCATGGCGGTGAGAAATTTGCTTCCAGTGTTATTATTGATGCGGAAGTTATGAAGGCAATTGAAGAGTGTAATGAACTTGCACCATTACACAATCCGGCTAATTTAATTGGTATTAATGCTTGTAAGGAGATTATGCCAAATGTTCCTATGGTAGCAGTGTTTGACACGGCATTCCATCAGACAATGCCAGAGAAAGCATATCTTTATGGGCTTCCATATGAATATTATGAGAAGTATAAAGTAAGACGTTATGGCTTCCATGGTACAAGCCATGATTATGTATCACAAAGAGCAGCTGATATGCTTGGTAAAAATAGAGAAGACTTAAAGATTATCGTTTGCCATTTAGGTAATGGTGCTTCTGTTTCAGCAGTAGATCACGGTAAGTGTATTGATACTTCTATGGGACTTACTCCATTAGAAGGTCTTATCATGGGAACACGTTCCGGTGATATGGATCCTGCAATCTGTGAATTTATCTGTCAGAAGGAAGGTATTACACCGGCTGAAATGAACAACATTCTTAATAAAAAGTCTGGTATATATGGTATGTCAGGTATTTCTTCTGACTTTAGAGATGTAGAGGCTGGTGCAATTAAGGGACAACCTCGTGCGATCGCGGCAATGGATGCATATCACTACAGAGTCGCTAAGTATATTGGTTCGTATGTAGCTGCAATGAACGGTGTAGATATTATTGCATTTACAGCAGGCGTTGGTGAGAACAGCAAAGGAGGAAGAGAAGAGATTGCTAAGTATTTAGGTTATCTTGGAACAGAAATTGACGTAGAGAAGAACAATGTCAGAGGAGAAGAGGGAATCGTATCGAAAGAAGGCAGCAAGGTAACATTAATGGCAATTCCAACGAACGAAGAGCTTGCTATTGCAAGACAGACATTTGAATTAGTGAAATAGAAATATGAAATATGTTAAAAGCCCACATCTGTGGGCTTTTATGTTGAAGCTTTATAATTGGAAAATATTAATTTGTGTTTCTAATTCTGCGGCAACGGTATTTAAATCATTTGCTTTAGAAACGATATCTTCTACAATGGAAGCAACTTCGGATACGGCAGAAGCAGTTTGTTCTGTCGCAGCCGCATTTTCTTCGGCAATGGCAGAGAGATTGTTAACCACATCAATAACATTTTTTCTTGCAGAGTCCATTTCCACTGTTTTTTCTGAAATATTATGCATACCCTGAATAGTTTTTTCAACGCCTTTTTGTATTTCTACAAAAGCATCATCCGTATTTATAATATGTTCGGTCTGTTGTTGAATGATTTCTTTAACCTGCTTCATGGTAGAAACAGCTTTTTCGGAGTCGGATAATAATATTTGAATGATATCATTTATTTTACTAGCCGATTCGCTGGATTGCACAGCAAGCTTCTGAATTTCGGAAGCAACAACAGCAAAACCTCTGCCTTGTTCACCTGCTCTGGCAGCTTCAATAGAAGCATTTAGAGAAAGTAGGTTTGTTTCACTTGCAATATCATTGATAAGATTGGTTGCTTCTGCAATCTTCAAAACAGATTCATTGGTTGATTCCGTTTGTTTGGCAATAATATCAATATAATTTTCAGACTCACGATTGATGGTTCGTAGTGTAGAAATAATATTTTTTGCATTTTGATTAGCTGAATTCATAGAGCTTACAGAGTTCATAAGGGTATTAACGGTATTGCTTGTATCTTCGACCATATCACCGATTGCAATGACATTACCGGTAGCGTCTTGTGTTTCTTCCGCTTGATTGTTGGCGCTTTTTGAAATATCCATGACAGCATTACCAATCTGCTCCATTGTTTTTGAAGTTGTGGTAGCACCGGAATAAAGCGTTTCTGCAGAGCTCAAAAGAGTATTGCAGTTATTTTGTATGTTGGAAACAACTTCAGATAAAGATTGCCTCAAGGCTCCCAAGGAACGAGCCATTAGTCCGATTTCATCTTTTCTAGTGCTTAAACTTGCCTGTACACTGTTTTCGGTAAAATCCATGTTTGCAACATTTCCTGTTAGATTTGCAATTTTCATAATTGGTGAAACAACGAGAAACGTAATTAGTACACCGATAATTAGGGTGCATATCGTAAAAGCGAGAAGTAATCCAATGGTACCTTTTGTATTAATAGCAGAAATTGGACTTAATAATTCATCTACATCGACAGTGACAACTAAAATATAGTCAGCAGTAGTATTTACATAGTAGGATGCATATTTCATGGAACCTTGAAATTCATAAGAAATAACTTCATTTTCTTTCCAAGAACCCGATTGAATATCAGAAATAACGTTTTTAACAACAATATTTTCAACTGGTTGTCCTATTTTATCAGGAGTAGGGTGAAAAAGCATAGTACCATTTGGAGAAACAATGTAAAGGTAGCTGGTTTCTAGTCCTTCCATTCCGGCACCGTCAAAAAGTGAAGTAAGATTTTCGGCGGTAAGTGCCTGTTCAGTGCCTAAAATATTCAAGCTGTCATTTAACACCATACCATACGATAAAGCTAAGTCATGTAAATAATTTTGCGAGAGTGTCGTAATTTCCTGTTTTACATTAGGTGAGTAAATAAAAATCATAATAAGTCCAGTAATGGCTATGGCAATAGCAAGAAGTGAAAGTATTTTTGTTCGAATAGAATGAATAAACGTTACCTTAGATAATGAATGATTCATAGATGGCCTCCTTGTTTAGATAATATGGTGTTATAAACTGTAAAATGTAATAAAATTATAACATTGACAGATAATAGACACAAGTATAAAAGACTAGAAGGAGACAAAAATATTTTGAAAATTGGATATTTTTATTTGTCATGGAATCTGTTATATTGGAAACAGTGAGTAACATTGCAAGAAAAATCAAGTATTAATAAAGAGGAAAAGAAATGATGAAATTGGGACGTAATGATGCATGCTGGTGTGGAAGCGGATTAAAATATAAAAAATGTCATAGCAGCTTTGATGACAAGATAGAAGAGTTCCGTTTAAAAGGTGCTATTGTACCTGACAGAGAGATGATTAAGACCAAGGAGCAGATAGAAGGCATTAAGGCAAGTGCTAAGATTAATATGGAGATTCTTGACTATGTTGGAGAGCATATAAAAGCAGGTGTGACAACCGAAGAGATTAATCAGTGGGTACATGATATTACCATAAAAAATGGTGCGATTCCTGCGCCACTTGATTATGAAGGCTTTCCAAAGAGTGTTTGTACTTCTATTAATAATGTAGTATGTCATGGTATTCCATCAAAAGACACGGTCTTGCAGGATGGTGATATTGTGAATGTCGATGTATCAACGATATTAAATGGTTACTTTTCCGACTCTTCCCGTATGTATTGCATTGGTGAGGTTTCAGAGGAGAAGAAGAGACTGGTAGAGATTGCAAAGCAAAGCATTGAAGTAGGCTTGGAACAAGTGAAACCTTGGGGCTTCTTAGGCGATATGGGACAGGCAATCAATGATTTCGTAAGAGAAAATGGCTATACCGTAGTGCGTGAAATCGGTGGACATGGAATTGGATTAGAGTTCCACGAAGAACCTTGGGTAAGCTATGTATCGGAAAAAGGAACCGAGATGTTAATGGTTCCGGGAATGGTATTTACAATTGAGCCAATGATTAACATGGGCGCACAGGAGATTTACATTGATGAGGAAGATGGATGGACCGTTTATACTGAGGATGGAAGTCCATCTGCTCAGTGGGAGATTCAGCTTGTTGTGACGGAAGACGGTTACGAGATTTTGTGTTGGTAATATGGAAAAGGTTGCGTTTTTCGCAGCCTTTTATGTTATACTGTCTACGGGAATCCAATATTTGAATTAAAGGAGTAACATTCATGCAGATTCAATTACCTGAAAAGGTGGAATATATTATTAATACATTAGAGGCAGCAGGCTATGAAGCGTATGCGGTAGGAGGATGCGTGCGAGATTCACTGTTAAACAGAGAGCCGGATGACTGGGATATTACCACATCTGCAAGACCACAGCAGGTAAAAGAAGTCTTCTCAAGAACGATAGATACCGGAATCCAGCATGGAACGGTAACGGTTATGATGGGAAAGGAAGGCTTCGAAGTCACTACCTATCGTATTGATGGAGAATATGAGGACAGTCGACATCCGAAAGAGGTCATCTTTACTGCAAATCTCATAGAGGATTTAAAACGCAGAGACTTTACGATTAATGCCTTTGCCTATAATCATCGAAGCGGTATTGTAGATGCTTTTGATGGTATGACAGATTTGAAAAATGGCATTATTCGTTGTGTTGGAGAGGCGAAGGAACGATTTACCGAGGATGCACTTCGTATGATGAGAGCAGTGCGTTTTTCGGCACAGTTAGGTTATGATATCGAGGAAAAGACGAAGGAAGCCATTGTAGAGCTTGCGCCCAATTTAAAAAACATCAGTGCTGAGAGAATACAAGTAGAGCTTGTAAAACTCTTACAATCACCACATCCGGATTACTTAAGAGTTGCTTATGAATTGGGAATGACCAAAGTGATTATGCCGGAATTTGATAAGGCAATGGAGACACCACAGAACAATCCTCATCACATGTACAATGTAGGTGAGCATTTACTTCATACCTTGTTAGAGGTAAGACCTGACCGTTCTCTTAGAATAGCAGCACTTCTTCATGATATTGCAAAGCCGGATACCGAGACAAAAGACAGTGAAGGTATCAGTCATTTTCATGGACATGCTGAGGCAGGAGAGGAAAGAGCAGCGGTAATCTTGAGAAGGTTGAAGTTTGATAATGATACGATAAATAAGGTAAAAAAATATGTAAAGTATCATGATTATAAGATAGAAGCCACCCCTCGTGCTGTTAGAAGAGCGCTGAACAAAATAGGAAAAGAGTATTTTCAGGAAGTTTTGGAGCTAAAAAAAGCTGATATGCTCGCACAAAGTACCTATCAGCGAGAAGAAAAGGAAGAAAATCTAACACAGGTAACCGCTATATATAAAGAAATATTGCAGAAGCAAGAATGTGTATCGTTAAAGGAACTTGTAGTTACAGGAAAAGACATTATTGAACTGGGTGTACCTCAGGGTAAACAGCTTGGTGCGGTTCTTCAAAGCTTGTTAGAAGAAGTGTTAGAGAATCCACAGCATAATACCAAAGAATATTTATCAGAAAAAGTAAAACAGATGATTGTAGAAGGACTAAAGTGCGGTTTATAAAAGATATTTCTGGATTCCACCGAAGTAGAGTATAAGAAATCTACTTTGGTGGAATTTTTTTCTTTTTGTGGACATAGGATAGTGTGACAGAAACTCAGTGGAGGGGATAGAATAGTGAATGATAGGGCAATAAGTGTATTAGAAAACTATGATATGGAGGTGACGCGTACTTTTAAAGGGCGCGGAACCATAGTATGTGAAACAGGCAATGGCTTTCGGGTGTTAAAGGAATATAAAGGTAATACAGAAAAACTGGAATTGTTGGATTTGCTACAGGGAAATATGAGTGATGTGGTAAAAACTGACAGGATTGTCAGAAACAAAGCTGGAGAGTTGTTTTGCAAGGATACCGATGGAGTGGTATACATTGTAAAGGAGCAGATAGATGGAAGAGAGTGCAACTATAAAAGTGAGGAAGAGATTTTACATGCATTTCATATCATGGCAAAATTACACTGCGGAATGTGTCACACTGGAAAAATGACACAAGAGTTTCCCGTTCCATATTATGTGGAAGAAATGGAAAAGCATACAAAAGAATGCAGGCATGCTAGAAATTATCTGCGCAAGTTAAAAATTAAGTCTGATTTTGAACGTGCATTATTACGGGAATATGAATATTTTATGCAAAAAGCAGAGGATATTTCAAAGCAGGCAAAGGAAGAGAATAGGGCAGAATATGAAAGGTTTGTACGAGATAATGGATTGTTTTGTCATGGAGATTTTCAATATCATAATCTTATATTTACTAAAAAAGACACATGTGTCATTAATCTAGAAAGATTTGCACATGATAGCGGAGTACGTGATTTTTATTTGCTGTTCCGAAAAATATCAGAAAAGACAGATTGGTCTGTGGATTTGGGAGAAAAGATGCTGGATGCATATCAAGCGAATCGAAGTTTTGCGCCAATAGAATTAAAGCAGTTGTATTATCGTCTTGCATATCCTGATAAATTTTGGAAAATTGTAAATTTCTATTACAATTCCAAAAAGTCGTGGATACCGGATAAAAATATGGAGAAGCTTGAGAATTTGGTAAAACAGGAAAAAGCAAAGGAGAAATTACTAAAAACATTATTTAACCAAGGATAATACACAAAAGCACATTGCACTTTACATAAAATGTAGATATAATAAATTGTGTGACAATGTGTATAAGGAGGACTATTTTGAAGAATAAAATACAAAAAGAAACGATAAAAAGAGTGATACAAAACAGTCTGATATTAGGGGCTATGGTTTGTATATTAGGTGGCTGTAGTTTTCTGGATCCGGGTGGGATACAGGAAAATACGGAAGCAATACATACAGGTGTAGTAACGGTATTGCCCGGAATGTATGATTCGGAAGATACAGCAATTGTAGTACATAAAAATACAGAAGAATCAACGATCCAGTTTCAAAATCTTGCAACGGGAAAACGTTATACTTTACAATACGATGGGGCAACAGAGATTTATGATAAGTATGATGAAGCCATGTCTTTGCAACAGGTTGAGCCAGGTAGCATTGTAACAGCTAAGTTTTATAAGCCCAAAAAGCTTTTAGCTTCCATGAAGGTAGATGGTCAGGCGTTACATTTTGCTGAGTTGGATAATTATACATTAGACAGCAAACGAGGAACCTTGTCCGTTGGAGAAACGGTATATAATTTGAGCAATCATTTGGTTATCTTGTCAGAGGATAACATTGTAGAATTGATGGATATTAATCAGGTAGATGTTCTTTCTGTATGGGGATATAATAACCAGATTTATAGTATTAATATTGAACAAGGGCATGGTTATCTGAGATTGCAAAATGATACCTATTTTGTGGATGGCTGGATTGAAATAGGTCAAAAGATTATCAAGAAAATTTCAGCGGATATGCTAATGGTTGTTCCGGAAGGAAAGGCAACGGTTAAGGTAAGTCATAATGGAAGTAGTGCCACACAGCAGATAACCTTTGCCAGAAATGAGGAAATGGCATGGGATTTGGGAGATGTCGAGATTACAGAAGTACAAAAGGGAAGCATTATTTTCACCTTGGACCCGTCAGATGCAAAGGTAAAAATAGATGGTAAAGAGGTAGATACTTCTTTACCGGTTGAATTAGAATATGGTGTACACAAAATGACAGTAAAAGCGGATGGGTATGATACGCTTTCTCAGTATATAAAAGTAAGAGAGCCATCCGCTAATATAGGAATTGAACTGGTAGAAAATAAAAATGCAAAAAGTCCGGATGAAAATTCAGAGCAAGAGTCATCCGACAAGAAAAAAACAAATTCTGATTCGAGTAAAGAAGAGGATAAAAAAACTTCCAAGCAAGAGAATTCTGATTCTCAAAAAGAAACATCAAAAACAGAATCCAAGAATAAAACAACTTCAAAAGCTAATAGTAAATATCAGGTGTATATTGACTCGCCAACGGGCGTAGAGGTATATGTAGATGGTAATTATATAGGCATTGCGCCAGTCAGTATGAACAAAGAAGTTGGTAACTTTGTAATAACTCTTCGTAAGACAGGGTATCAGACAAGAAGCTATACCGTGCAAATCGATGATGGGGACAGTGATGTAAATTATTCTTTTGCAGAATTGATGAAGCTGGATTAACAATTCGGCATGCATGATTTCTGCAGAATTCGTAAGAAAATGTAGTGTAATTATTAAGCAAAAAGGCCATGGCTGGAAGTGATTCGGAATGTTTTTTGCTTGTAAGCGGAGGAAAGCAGGATAAGATGAGCGAAAAATATACATTTGAAGAGTTTGTAAAGATTATAGAAATGCTTCGAAGTGAGAATGGCTGTCCTTGGGATAGAGAACAGACACATGAAAGTCTGCGTTCTTGCATGATGGAGGAAGCGGCGGAGCTATTAGGAGCCATTCGTATCTATAATCAGACTGGAAATGCAGAGAATATGCAAGAGGAGCTTGGAGATATTTTGTTACAGGCTGTTATGCATAGTGTGATAGCCGCAGAAGAAGGACTTTTTACAATAGAGGACGTCATAGGTGGAATCAGCAAGAAAATGATACGTAGACATCCTCATGTTTTTTCAGGCCAGAATATAGAAGGAACAGAAGCTCTTTTGGAAAATTGGGAAGAGATTAAAAAGCAGGAAAAAGAGGGGAAAACTTGGATAACATCACCGCTTCGCGAGATTCCGGCAGAACTGCCTTCCTTGACCAGAGGGGTAAAGGTGGCAAAAAAGTTGGATAAGCTATCTCAATATTATGATGTGAATACGGGTGAAAGCCCAGTGCCAAAAGATAATGAGCTTGGGACTTTGCTCGTGGAAACGAGTCAGAAGGTGCAACAGCTTTTGCAGAATACCAATCAGGAAAGCGGAAAGAGGAAGCAGGAGTTATCGGAAATGATAACGATAATGCTTCGTTCTATTAGTCAATTAGCCTATCGAGCAGGCTTGCAACCAGAGCAGTTAATGTATGATGATATCGAAGCGTTAATTGCTCAAATGGATGAAAAAATAAATAAAAAATAGAAAATATCCCAAAAAAAAGGTATTTTTCCTTGACAAAGAAAGGTAATTCGCCTATAAATAGATATATGCATTAAAGCGTGTGAATGCCGTGATTTGGGGCAATAGCAAGTCTGAACTAAGGTTTGGACGAATATGCGTGATGCATGAATGAGATTGTTCTGATAACAAACGACGAATAAGAGGAGGAGTTCACAATGAACAAAACAGAATTAGTAGCAGCTATGGCTGAACAGGCAGATATGACAAAGAAGGATGCGGAGAAAGCATTAACAGCATTTACAGAAGTTGTAGCTAAGGAATTAAGAAACGGCGGAAAAATTCAGTTAGTTGGCTTTGGTACATTTGAAGTAGCTGAGAGAGCAGCAAGAGAAGGAAGAAATCCTCAGACTGGTGAGACAATGCAGATTGCAGCAGCAAAGGCTCCAAAGTTCAAGGCTGGTAAGGCTTTAAAGGACGAAGTTAACAGATAATTTTTGTTAATAAATAAGCTTTAAGACAACTGATACAGAAACGTATCAGTTGTTTTTTAATGTAATAGGAAAATGCTGTAGCGTAGAGGTAGTTAGTAAAGAATTTCGTATAGAAAGGGATATTATGAGATTAGATAAATTTTTAAAGGTTTCACGTCTGATTAAGAGAAGAACAGTGGCAAACGAAGCCTGTGATGCTGGAAGAGTATTGATTAATGATAAACCGGCAAAAGCATCGGCCAACGTAAAGGTAGGAGATGTGTTGACAATCCAATTTGGTAACAAGGATGTCAAAGTAGAGATATTGGATGTACAGGAAACCGTGAAAAAGGATGAAGCAAAGGAATTGTTTAAGTATTTGTAATAACATTTCTTGAAAGGACATATACTTTACAAACAGATTCTTCGGAGTGTGAAGATATGGAGGATATTACGGGAAGGGGAACAATGCCCGGCAGACACAGGATGGTATTGGAAGGACGTAAGAGCTGCAGACTTCAAGGAGTGGTTGATGCCCTTTCTTTTGATGAAAATACAGTGGTTTTGGAAACGGTGGATGGAATGCTTATGATACGAGGAGCTGAGTTACATGTTAGCAAGCTCAGCCTTGAAAAAGGTGAGGTTGATGTAGATGGCAGAGTAGATTCCTTCGTATACACAGAGAAAACGTCATTTGCAAAGAAAGGAGAAGGGCTTCTTACCAGGCTCTTTGGATAGTCTATGAGTGAAACGATTATCCGCGAATGGTATTTTTTATTGTGTTCTATGCTGGCGGGCATTTTTTTCGCGTTTGTATATGACCAGATTCGCTTGCTTCGTCGTTTGTGGAGACATGGGCGAATGCTGGTGGATGTGGAAGATATCCTTTATTGGATATTTTGTTTTTTGGTAAGCTTCTACTTACTTTATTACGGCAATTACGGAGTGGTACGATTTGTTGCTGTACTGGGCGCTGCGTTAGGTATGTTTTTTTACAGCAAAACAGTTGGGAGAGTCTATGTAAAAGGCTTGTATTGTATTATTATGTATTTACTTGCGCCATATCGGTTTATGAAAATGATGTTGACTCGTATCAGAAATCATTTTACAATAAAAATGAGAGATTTGATGAGAGCGAAACGTGGAGAGGGGGAGAAACATGCCGCGAAACCATGTAAGACAAAAAAACGTGAAGCCTGCATTTCGGCGAAACAAAAATGAAAATAGACTTGGAATGATAATGGCGGTTAGTGCAATCATAATGATTGTAGCAGTAGTTGGCGTAAACAGTATTTCCTTAAGGCAAAAGCAGGAAAAGTATGCGGCAAGGGAGCAGGAGCTTTTAGAACAGATTGCAGAAGAAGAGGCAAGAACAGAGGAGCTTAAAGAGTTCGAGACCTATACCAAAACCAAAAAATATGCGGAAGAGGTTGCCAAAGATAAACTTGGATTGGTATATGAAAACCAAATTATCTTTCAGGAAAATGATTAGCTGCATCTCTATTGTGAAAGGCAAATGGAGATGCAGTTTTTGTCAATAAAAAAACATCTTCTGTTACAAGGATATGACAAAAAATGAATCGTTTGCCTACTATACTTAACTCCAAGAAAAATAAGGGGGTTAAGAAGATGGCAAAGACAATAGAGAATAGGAAAGAATTTCTTTTTCCAGAGTATAGCAAACGTAAGCTACATATGTTGTCAGAAACGTATGGAGAGCTTGCAAGACTTTATCATAGTATACCAGAGGAAACATATACAAATTGTGACCGAAAAGAATTGCTGTATCAAAAACAAGTGCATGAGAGTAAGCAGGTTTTTGCACAGCATTTGAAGGATATATCGGGAGCACTGGATGAGGTATCACAGACGGTTATGCATGTCAGTACACCGGTTGAACATAAGCGTAAGGCTGTCGTAAGCTTTTTGAGAAAACATGGGATTCAGGTAAGGGAAATTATGTTTTTAGAAGGAGCTCATGGAAAGCGCAAGATGAATATTACGGCCAGATTGATGGGAAGATATGCGTATTCAGCAGAAGATTTTGCCGGTTTATTGTCTGTGTTTTTTGACAGAAGGCTGGTGGCAGGTGTAGAATCGCCTTACATGATGACAAAAAACTTTGAAGCTTTTTTCTTTGAGGATGAGCCACGATATATGGTAATGAGTGCCATGTCTCGTGCGGTGAAGGAAAATGAGAAGATATCAGGTGATAACTATTCTGTAGAGGAATGCTCCGATGGAAATGTAGTATTGATGATTGCAGATGGCATGGGAAGTGGCGAGCATGCGTGCAGGGACAGTCAATCAGTGATTGAATTTATGGAGAAGTTTTTAGATGCCGGATTTCAGAAGGAAAAGGCATTTTCTATGATAAATGCAGCGATATCGGCACAATCACAGTGCTGTAATTTGACAACGCTAGATTTGTGCATGCTGGATTTGCATGATGGAGAAGCAGAGTTTATTAAGGCAGGAGCAGCCAGTAGCTTTCATAAGCGAGGAGGTATGGTTAGAGAGATAACATCCGATATGCTGCCTCTAGGAAGCTTGGTGGAGTTAAGTCTGATGAGTCATTCGCTGTCGCTTATGGATGGAGATATGATTATTATGATGTCAGATGGGGTCAGTGATTGTTTTGAGGATGAAAGTGGAAATAGCAGACTGTGTGAAGTGATTGCGAGAAAGCATACCATTAATCCAAGAGAAATGTCAGATTATCTGTTACAGTATGCAATCAACTGTCAGGGAGGCAGAATTCGAGACGATATGACGATTCTGACCGTAGGAGTATGGGAAACAAGGAATTAGACAAATGATAGAAAAAGTATGGCAATATGTACAAGAACAGCATATGTTATCAGAGGATGATTATATTGTGGCAGGAGTATCTGGTGGAGCGGATTCTGTCTGCCTTCTTTATGTGTTGTTAGAGTTGCAAAAAAGGGTTTCGTTTTCACTTCATGTGGTTCATATCAATCATATGATACGTGAGGAAGCCGGAGAGGATGCAGCGTATGTTGAAGCGTTATGCGGGCAACATCAACTTCCATTTACGCTTTTTTACCGTGATGTAGAGCAGGAAGCAAGAAAAAGAAAGCTTTCCTGTGAAGAAGCAGGAAGACTACTACGTTATGAAGCATTTTATCAGGTTATACAGGAGTATGCTGGTGGGAAAAGAGGCAAGATTGCAATTGCTCACAACAAAAATGACAGTTGTGAGACTTTTTTATTCAATCTGTTCCGAGGAAGTGGTTTACAAGGACTTTCGGGAATTCGCCCGATAAGAGAGAATATAATCCGTCCGATTTTATGCATGGAACGAGGAGAGATAGAGGCCTTTTTAAAAGAAAAAGAAATTTCTTATTGCATAGATAAGACGAATTTAGAAGATAATTATACAAGAAACAGAATACGTCATCATATTTTGCCTGTAGCAGAGAAAGAAATCAGTCGAAATGCGGTTTTGCATATTAGTGAAGCATGTCAGCGTATGCAGGAAGCCTATGATTTGATTGAAGATTTGACTAAGCAGGCATGCAAAGATTGTGTCAGAGTAGATGAAAAAGGATGGCATGTCTTGGAGAAGCCGTTTTTAGGTCTGCATAAGACAATTCAGAGTTATTGTTTACGTGAAGTTTTGGCACAGGTAGCAGGAAGTAAAAAGGATTTAGAAGCAGTTCATATCCGCAGTTTACAGGAGCTGATGGAAAAGCAATGTGGAAGACAATTGGATATGCCTTATGAGATTGTGGCGAAACGTGAATATGATGGAATATGCTTGACAAGAAGACAAGAAATACAATCAGAATGTCTGGATGAGCATTGGATGGGGCAGAAAGAGATACAGCTTCTTGAAGCAGGTAAGACTGTTTTTATTTCATTATCAGAGCAGGAGGAGCTGGCTATTGTTCTTCATAAAGACTTTGAGTGGAAAAATATTCCCGAAAAAACGTATACGAAATGGTTTGATTATGATAAAATAAAAAATAGTGTTGTCGTAAGAAAACGGAAAAAAGGAGATTATCTTACAATTAATACAATGAATCAAACGAAGTCTCTAAAGGCGTATTTTATTAATCAAAAGGTGCCCAAAGAGGATAGGGACAATCTCTGGTTATTGGCAGAAGAAAGCCATATTATGTGGATTATAGGTGGACGTATCAGCAACTTCTACAAGGTTAATGAAGCAACAGAGAAGGTAATAGAAATAAAATACATAAGGAGGAATAAAAATGGCTGAAAGAGTAAAAATTTTATTATCCGAAGAAGAAGTAAATAAAAGAATTTCAGAAATTGGCGAACAGATTAGCAAGGATTATGCAGGAAAGCAGGTACATCTGGTATGCGTATTAAAGGGCGGAGCCTTTTTTATGTGTGAGCTTGCTAAAAGAATTACCGTACCAGTATCTATGGACTTTATGTCTGTATCCAGCTATGGAGGAGATACCAAGTCGAGCGGTGTTGTTAAGATTGTAAAGGATTTGGATGAATCGCTTAAGGACAAGGATGTTATTGTTGTAGAGGATATTGTTGACTCTGGAAGAACGCTCAGCTATCTGTTAGAGCTTCTTGAACAGAGAGGACCAAAGAGTCTTTCTTTGTGTACGCTTTTGGATAAGCCGGAGAGACGTGTTATTGATGTGAAGGTGGATTATACAGGTTTCCAGATACCGGATGAGTTTGTGGTAGGGTATGGTCTTGATTATGACCAGAGATACCGTAATTTGCCATATATCGGAGTAGTCGAGCTTGATTAATTATTACAGGATAGAAGGAGACACAGTGTGGGAAAAGGTGCAAAAGGATTAAATCTATATTTTGTTATTATTTTAATCCTTCTTCTCGTGACCGTATGGGTTAGTACGATTCAGGAGAAAGGGGACAGTTATACTAGAGGAGAGTTGGTAAAGCAGTTAGAGGCGGGAGATGTAGTTAATGTGGAAATACATCCCAATGCGCAGGTACCAACTGGTTCGTTGGATGTGTATTTAAAGGGTGGATATGTAAAAACATTATATGTATCCGATGTCGTAGAGATTCAGAGCCTGCTTGCGGGTTATAACATTGATCCGGTAGTGGAGGATGTACCGCAGGAGAATTGGTTTTTATCAGATATGCTTCCAATATTGCTGATTATTATTTTTGGCGTATTCATGTTTGTTATGGTGAATGCCCAAAATGCTAATAACAGTGGTGGTGGCAAGATGATGAACTTCGGTAAGAGTAGAGCAAGATTGTCAACCGGAGGCGAGGTTACACTTAAGGATGTAGCAGGTCTTCAGGAAGAAAAGGAAGATTTAGAGGAAATCGTTGATTTCTTAAAAGATCCTGGAAAGTATACAAAGGTAGGAGCTAGAATACCAAAAGGTGTTTTGTTAGAAGGTGCTCCTGGTACTGGTAAGACAATGCTTGCAAAAGCAGTTGCAGGTGAAGCAAAAGTGCCGTTTTTCTCGATTTCTGGTTCAGATTTCGTAGAGATGTTTGTTGGTGTTGGTGCTTCTCGTGTACGTGACTTATTCGCAGATGCAAAGAAGAATTCACCTTGTATTGTTTTTATCGATGAGATTGATGCGGTAGCAAGAAGACGTGGAACCGGTATGGGCGGAGGACATGATGAAAGAGAACAGACCTTGAATCAGCTTCTTGTAGAGATGGATGGTTTTGGAACAAATGAAGGTATCATCGTTATGGCGGCAACTAACCGTGTAGATATTCTTGATCCAGCGATTTTAAGACCGGGACGTTTTGATAGAAAGATTAGTGTGCAATCACCGGATGTTGGTGGTAGAGAAGAGATTTTGAAGGTTCATGCAAAGAATAAGCCATTAGGTGATGACGTGGATTTGAAGCAGATTGCTCAGACAACAGCTGGATTTACCGGAGCAGATCTTGAGAATTTATTAAATGAATCTGCAATTCAAGCAGCGAGGTGCAACAGAAGCTATATCTTGCAGGATGATATTAAGAAATCATTTATTAAGGTTGGTATCGGTGCAGAAAAGAAGAGTCGTATTATCTCTGAGAAAGAGAAGAAGATTACAGCTTATCATGAAGCAGGTCACGCGATTCTCTTCCATGTATTGCCCGATGTAGGACCTGTTTATACCGTATCGATTATTCCTACAGGACTTGGTGCAGCAGGCTATACGATGCCACTTCCTGAAAGAGATGAGATGTTCAATACCAAGGGCAGGATGTTACAGGATATTATGGTTTCCTTAGGTGGACGTATCGCAGAAGAGATTATCTTTGATGATATTACAACAGGTGCATCCAGCGATATTAAGAAAGCTACTAAGGTGGCAAGAGCTATGGTAACGCGTTTTGGTATGTCTGAGAACATCGGTGTTATTAACTATGATGAGAATGACAATGAAGTCTTTATTGGTAGAGATTTGGCTCATACAAGAAGCCATTCTGAAGCAGTTGCAGGTGCAATTGATGCAGAGGTAAAGAGTATTATTGATGACTGCTATAAGAAAGCAAAAGATATCATTATGCAAAATGAAAATGTGTTACATTCTTGTGCAAAGCTCTTATTGGAAAAAGAGAAAATTAATCGTCAGGAATTTGAAGCATTATTTGAAGCATAATAATAATAGGAGACAGGCAAAAGGCCTGTCTCTTTGCATCTTATTGAGTGCATATAAGGATGAAAGTAGTTCTTATGCAGTTTTCACAAAGGGTGTTTGTGAAAAAGTGACAAAAAACGATAATATGAATTGTAAAATTTGTTAAATGTTAGGATAGACGAAAAAAGGGTCAATTGCTATAATATCATTTGTAACCCCCCCAATATATTATATAGTTTTTTGCTATACCCCATAAGAAAGAAATACCTTCTCTAAAAGAGACAGCATTTAAAAGCTGTCTTTTTTACTTTATAGGAAAGTGCTGTAGCGTAGTGGCAGTTAGACAAGAATTTCGTAAGAAATTCTTGCCAAAGTGCGTGCGCTGGCACGCACTATTTTTACTGCCCTTTTGGCGGTGAAATGCATTAATTACAGAAGGTATTTAGCAGTAATGCTACAAGCGTCTGGCGTTATGCCCAGATGCTTGTCTAATTAAGAAAGGAAATAAATGGAAACAGTTAGATTTGATGAATTGAATTTATGCCCGGAGATTCTTCGAGGAATCAAGGAAATGGGCTTTGAAGAAGCTTCCCCAATACAGACACAGGCGATTCCTGTTGCAATGGAAGGCTATGATATTATTGGACAGGCACAGACTGGAACTGGTAAGACAGCTGCATTTGGAATTCCTGTATTGGAAAAGGTAAGCCGTAATAAAGAGATAAAGCATCCTCAGGCATTGATATTATGTCCAACAAGAGAGCTTGCAGTACAGGCGGCAGAAGAAATCAGAAAGCTTGCAAAGTATATGCATGGTATCAAAGTATTGCCGATTTACGGAGGACAGGATATTAGTAAGCAGATACGTGCACTTAAGGGAACACAGATTATTATCGGAACACCGGGACGAGTGATGGATCATCTTCGCAGAAAAACCATTCGTTGCGACCATATGAATACAATTGTACTGGATGAAGCAGATGAAATGCTGAATATGGGATTCCGTGAGGATATCGAAACGGTTTTGGAATATATTGCAACAGAAAGTCTCCAGACAATCCTCTTTTCTGCAACCATGCCAAAGCCGATTATGGATATTACGAAAAATTATCAAAAACCAGATGCGAAGCTAATTAAGGTAGTAAAAAAAGAGCTTACCGTTCCTAAGATTGAACAGTATTATTTGGATGTAAAGCGTAAGGATAAGATAGAGGTTCTGACAAGATTACTTGATTTCTATGAGCCAAAGCTTTCTCTTGTTTTCTGTAATACCAAGAGAATGGTAGACGAACTGGCAGAAGTTTTAAAGGGAAGAGGCTACTTTGCAGAAGGATTGCATGGTGACATGAGTCAGGCGCAGAGAGACCGTGTTATGAAGAGCTTCCGTAATGGTAAGACAGATATTTTGATTGCAACGGATGTAGCTGCCCGTGGTATAGATGTAGATGATGTAGAAGCGGTATTCAATTACGATATTCCGCAGGATGATGAGTATTATGTACATCGTATCGGTAGAACCGGACGTGCAGGCAGAACAGGACGTTCTTTTACCTTTGTAAAGGGAAAAGAGGTCTATAAGCTAAAGGACATTATGCGTTATTGTAAGACAAAGATTCTTGCTATGAAGGTACCTTCTTTAAATGATGTGAATCAGGTTAAGATGGAAAAGCTTATGGATAAGATTTCCACCATTATCGAAGAAGAAGATTTGACAAGAATGATTAACATGATTGAGGAGCAGGTAAACGAAGCAGATTATACTGCGATGGATATTGCAGCTGCTTTCTTAAAAATGTATCTTGGTCAGAATGAAGCGCCGGAAGAGGAAGATACCAAGGATGGTGGATTTGACTTCGATAATACAGGAGCAGAGGAAGAAGGAATGGCTCGTCTGTTTATCAATATCGGTAAAGCACAGAAAGTTAAGGCAAAGGATATCCTTGGTGCGATAGCTGGAGAAGCCAATATCCCAGGTAAGCTCGTAGGAGCGATTGATTTATATGATAAGTATACCTTCGTAGAAGTTCCAAAGGAACACGCAAGAGCGGTTATGAAGGCGATGAAGAATGTAAAGATTAAAGGTAAGGCAATTAATATCGAGCCTGCTAATGCAAGATAAGAAATGAGAAAAAGGAAATGCGTAAAGTGATACGTGTTTCCTTTTTTATGTATTAGGAAATTGCTGTAATGTAGTGGTAGTTAAACAAGAATTCCGAAAGAAATTCTTGCCAAAGTGCGTGCGCTGGCACGCACTATTTTTAAGTAATAGGAAATTGCTGTAACATAGTGGTAGTTAGACAAGAATTTCGACAGAAATTCTTGCTAAAGTGTGTGCGCTGGCACACACTATTTTTATAAAGAATGATAGAAGTTTAGATTTGGGTTTTATTTTATGATACAATAATGAAATGAATGATAGGGGAGCTTCCTGTATACTTTAAATAGGCCAGGAAATTGACATAAAAAAATACCTCAAGTAAATTTAGATTATTACTGACCTGGCTAGTTGGTAAAAATCTAAACTAAAAGAGGTATTCACAATGAATGTTAAAACTAAAGAA
>JAXJRB010000071.1:0-2788 GCA_036310845.1 Lachnospiraceae bacterium
ATTGGTCTTGTGAACGATATGTACGCAGAGAACGGGAATGATGACTATAAGGGGTATAAGGAACTGGCAACACAGGAGGATTTCGATAGATTCTGATTGAGAAATCAGCCTTTTTCTGCTATACTTTTCTATGGCAAAAGGCTGATGTTTGTCAGCGACAAATTTGAATTTGACGGAGAGATGAGATGAATATAAGAATTGCTAATATTGATGATGCAGAACACATTAGAGATATTTATATGCCGTATGTTTTAAATACAGCAATATCTTTTGAATATGAAGTCCCAAGTAAAGAAGAATTTCAAAATAGAATACGTAATACACTGAAAGAATATCCTTATCTTGTCGCTGTGGAAGATGATGTAGTTGTTGGATATGCTTATGCCGGTTCGTTCCATTCTAGAGAAGCATATAAGCATTCTGCGGAATTGTCTGTATATGTAAGGCAAGATATGCGTGGTAAAGGCATTGGTCGTAGTTTATACTTAGAACTTGAGAAATGGTTGATTAAGCAGAATGTATATATGGTTCATGCATGTATAGCAAGTCCTGATAGACAAGATGAACATCTTACAGACGATAGTGAGAAATTCCATAAAAAGATGGGATTTGAAATGGTAGGTAAACATCATCTATGTGGATATAAATTTGAAAAGTGGTATAGTATTATTTGGATGGATAAATCAATAAGCGAGAAGATAGCTACACCTGTAGCATTTATTCCATTCGCAAAAATGTTCAAAGCATAAGAGCGCACACAAACTTCAGTAAGCAGGTGTGTTTAACTGAGAGACGAATTTGAATTTGATAAAAGATGTATCGTTATATAAAGCAATTTGGTAAATAGTCAAGAAGTATTTTGAAATGATTTTCAGAAAAAAGGATAACTTTAATAGACCTACGGCTTATTTCTCAAAAAAGACGTAAGTTAAGAATTCGATATGGATTACCTACTCTTTTCCGGAGAGTAGAGTTGGCCTTTGTCCAGCAGACCAAAGAGCAGACGTATAAATTTACGGGAAGTCAACGCGAGTGCTCGTTTATGCTGATGATTTCTTGTTTCAGCATATTTCTTTTGATAGAAGGCTTTATACTCGGGACAGTGATTAATCACACTGCCGGTAGCCTCTATTATGTAATAGCGTAAGTAACGGTTTCCGGCTTTGCTCATTCGTGAATCTTCGGATTCAAAGTCGCCAGAGTCGTTATCATTCCAAACGATACCGCAGTATTTGGCGAGCTGATTGGCATTCTGAAATGCTTTGATTGAACCGATCTCTGCGAGAATGCCAGCCGAATAAACCTTACCTATTCCAGGTATGGAATTAAGCACTGTATATTCTTCAGGATTTAATCCCTGAACTGTTTTAAGGATTGCTTTATCAATAGCTTTTAATTCCTTTTCAAAGGAGCTAATGCAGTTAAAAGAGGAGGCTATTGAAATCGTAAGTGGTTCATAAAGACATTTATCAAGTCTGTATGAATTACGAGCTGCAGCCTGTACTATTTTTGCTGTTTCTTCTGGATCAGCAATACGCCCCTTACTTTTAGAATTAATGAATTCAATCAGTTCCTCAATGGATGAGTTAACGATGTCTTCATTCGTTGTGAATTCAGTAAGGATAGCCTCTGCTGTGGCACCATATTTGTTTGAAAATGGGTGTTCCCCATTTCTAAGTAAAGCATACTCACTGAACTTGAGATAGATGTTATTTAACATGTAAGTTTTCTCTCTGGTAATGCATTCAGTGATGTGCATGCGATGTCTTGTAAGACGTTGTAAGGCAAGGTATTGAGAACCACGCCATGGTTTGATAGCAATACGCCCAACACGAGCAAAATCAGCTATCACAAAGGAATCAATACCATCATTTTTCCCTATATCGTTAAAGGACTTCTTGTAGTTCTTAACTTCTTTAGGATTAAGACAGTAAACACGGACAGAGAATGGAGCAAGTAGTTCACTAGTTGATAAATAGTTAGCCAAATGTACTCCATAGAAGCCGGTAGATTCCATGCCAATGACAACGTACTTGAACTGATGATTATCAGCAAGGACATCAGCAATCATTTTTTCAACAAT
Organism: Lachnospiraceae bacterium; assembly: GCA_036310845.1. Taxonomy (GTDB): domain Bacteria; phylum Bacillota; class Clostridia; order Lachnospirales; family Lachnospiraceae; genus COE1. The sequence continues at coordinate 2,084 of JAXJRB010000071.1, forward strand.
ACCTGCACCTTCTTTAGTGTTTTCGAAAGGTTTCATTTTGATAAAGAAATCCTGGTTGAAATCAAGTGCAGATATGACATGAATACGGGATGCAATGTCAATCCCAACAAAAAGCGTTGAGAGGTAATCGATATGTTCTTTCACGGATAGTCACCACCTTTCATAGCAAGAATAAAAGAAAATGTAATCATGGCTTATCCCAGATCACTACGCCGCCCTAAACCTCGCGTTATTAGCATTATCCGGTAAGAAATACCCTGCTGGTGGCTAGATACCGGAATGCAGCATTTGTGTAATAAGTCTTAGCGTAGCATTAGGGCTGCATGCTTTCTTGGCAATAGCAAAAGCTTTGCTGGAGTGACGAAGCAGTAACCATAGCTACAGTTCTTATAGAACTTATTGTAACATCTGGGACCATGACTATAAAGTAACTTATTAACTATGTGGGTATAAAAGGATGTCCAACAATTAATTCATCCAATACCTGCATCATAAAAAAATAAGTCTATAGCCTCTTTGAATGAGGACTATAAACTTATTATACGAGGAGAATAGAAATGTGTGTTGGATTATCAGCAAAGGTTGTAAAGGTTAGTGATGGAACTGCAGTTGTAGATGCTTCCGGAGCAAAAAGAGAAGTGTCAGTTGAACTGCTTGATGAGTTAGAACCAGGCGATTATGTAATGGTTCATGCTGGTGTTGCAA